>CAZCPW010000169.1:0-3676 GCA_964499925.1 uncultured Lachnospiraceae bacterium | reverse complement strand
GGTTTCGAGGAACGCCCCTGTGATTGGGATGGCCCGGGTATGTTTAAAATGCTTCAAAACAGATCATACGAACTTTTATGAACGCTACGACTGGAAATTTTTGTGTATGGTACAAGGAGATGGTGAATCAGATCTCTCCAGAATGTATATACATAGATAGCTGCAAGACATATTACAGAGAAGAATGGCAATAACATCCTTATTCTGCCATCTGTCATAAATTAAACCTTCCCTTATGGAAATACTAAAAATCGGAGAAAGAAATGAACGAAACTAAAATTTACATAGGCTTAAACGACGAAACCACAAATACGCAGCTTTTTGATGATGAAAAGTATATCAGCCTGCTGCGCAATGTATGTTATTCATACAAGATTCCTTTTTCTTTCAACATAGAAGAGGGCGGGTATATTTATGACAACGGCGAATATGCCAAGGAAACAACCCTTGTTTTGACGCTTATCGATGTTAAAGAAGAAATCGTAAATGATGTTGCAAAGGATTTATGCGCTTTCTTTCATCAGGAATCGGTCTTAATCACAGACAGTAAGATAGAAGCGAGATTTGTCCGGGAAAGCCTTGAGTAATGTGTCGACACAATAAAGGAGATTAATCGCAGATGGAGGAAAATACCTGCTTAAAGCGAGTCCTTGAAACGGGAATTGCGCTTTCGAAAGAGAAGGACTCAAATAAAATACTGGACGGAATTTTGGACGCAAGCATGGAAATTGCTCACTGCGATGCCGGTACCTTGTATATCAATAAAGACGGTTATCTGCATTTCAAGGTAATGAAGACACTGTCCATGGGCATTGATAAAGGCAAAAACGGAGAAAAAATCGATCTCCCGCCGGTTCCGATTGAACCGGACAGCCTGTTTTCGTATATTGTGGGGCAAAAAAAGGCTTTAAACATTGATGATGTTTATGAAAGCCCCGAGTTTAATTTTCCTGAGCCGAGGAAATATGACGGTATCATAGGCTTTCGCACGAAGTCATTGCTGTCGATACCCCTGATTAACGGAACAGGCGAAGTCGTCGGCGTAATGCAGTTAATCAACGCATTGGACGAAGAGGGAAAGGTCTGCAAATTTACCCTTGAAAACGAGCAGATTATTCTTGCACTTGCCTCCCAGGCGGCCATCGCAATGACCAACATGCGTTATTTGGAGGAAATGAAGCTTCAGATGTGGTCCTTTACCGAGGCCATGGCCGAGGCGATTGATACCCGTACGCCTTATAATGCCAATCACGTAAGGCAGGTTGCCGTATATGCGGCGAAGTTGGCGGATTATATCAATAAGCTTCACGACAAGGGACTTGAAGAAGAACATTTCTCAAAGGAGCGTAAAGAGGAACTTGTGCTGAGCGCTCTCCTTCACGATCTGGGCAAGCTTTCCATTCCCACTCGGATTATGAACAAGTCAACCAGACTTGCCGGCAAATTAAAGGATATACAGACGAGATTTGAAATATTAAAGCTTAAGTACAAGGTAATGTATCTTGAACACCGGGCAACCGAAAGCGAATATGCCGAGTTTAACGAAAAGATTGATAAAATCCGGCGGCTTGCGGAAGTCGTTGACGGGTTGGGTGCCCTTGATGCGGAAAAAGAACGAGAGTTAAAGAGTGCCTTTGAATTTGAGCCGATAATAGACGGTAAGAGATACGTTCTTTTTACAGACGAGGAAAAAGAATCGCTTTTGATAGAGAAAGGGACTCTTACCGAAAAAGAAAGACTGATTATGGAAAGCCACGTTGAAATGACGGAGCGGATTCTTAACAAGGTACATTTCAATTCGGTGTACAAGGATGTACCTATTTGGGCGGTAGAGCATCATGAGTATCTGAACGGAACAGGGTATCCCAAGCATCTGACGGCCGACGAACTTTCAATTGAAGCACGCATTTTGACGGTTTCGGATATCTGCGACGCGCTTTTGGCAACGGACAGGCCTTACAAAAAACCTCTTCCGAAGGATGAAGCTTTTGCAATAATGGAAGAGATGGCAGCAAGCGGGAAAATAGACGCAAAGCTTGTTTCGTACTTGAAGGCGTGTATATGAGCATGGACAATTTCACAAAAAAGCACTGAAACCTTAGGCAATTTTTAACAAATGTTTACTTGAAATAAAAGCGTAATGCCGTATAATAAAGCCTCGAGAAAGTCAAATGAGGAGGACGTTTATGAAAAAAGCATTACCTTTAATAATTGCATCCTGTCTTGTTCTTTCTGCATGCGCAGGGGAAACCGACGGGAATTCGGCAAGCATATCGGAGAGCCCGATTGAATCGGACACATCAAAGGAAACGACCGAGAGTACGGAATCAAGCACTTCAACCGAGACATCCGTGGAAGAGAGCGAAGAAGCCGGATACACACTTGCTGATTTGGCAAAGTACACCTATGAATTTTCAAGCGGAGCAGGCGGCTGGCGTACATACTTTAATATCGAGGCAGACGGAAGTTTCAAGGGAAACTATCATGATTCGGAGTTTGGCGATACCGGTGAAGGATATGAATACGGAACAGTAATCAATGCGGATTTTGAGGGTCATTTCTCCGAACTTACGAAGGTCTCGGATTATGTATATGAGATGACAATGCTTGACATCTCTTACGACAAAGAAAACGGCACCGAAGAGATAACGGACGGCGTCAGGTATTCCTATGTAACCGATGTTTACGGACTTACGGGAACCGAAAAGTTCCTGGTTTACATTCCCGGTGCAGCTGTGAGCGAGCTTAGCGAAGATGTTTATTCCTGGGTTCAGTGGAGTGTGAACGGAAGCGATACATTAACAACGCCGGTTATTGAAAATGTCGATCAAAAAGAAGGCATTTACAGCTACGAGCGTATGTCTGCAGCCGAGGAAGCGGAGAGCACCTACAACAACTATTTAAGCATTTACAATTCACATAAGGATTCGCTTTCAAGCGCCGCAACACAGACGGAGATGGAAGAAGAAAGCCGTAAGATGTACGATGCGGCAGATAACTGCTTAAATGAGATTTGGAATATTGTCAAGTACAATGTTTCGGATTACGATACGGTTTTAAACGAGCAGCTTACCTGGATTTCCGACAAGGAAGCAAAGGCAGAGGCGGCAAAGAGCGAGTATGAAGGCGGTTCGCTTGCAAATACCGTGTACAATCAGACTGCGGCAGAGATGACAATGGACAGATGCAAGGAGCTCTTGGAACTTTTAAAGTAAGAGAGTACAAAAATGACCGGCAGGGAGGCGTAAGCTTTCCTGCCGGTTTTTAGATATTCAAAAAGTATTCCGCAAGCGGAAATCCGGTGTCCGGCGTGGTCGCGTTAGCGACATATAAATTTACGCGAGTGTGCGTCATTAGCAAAAAAGGCTCGCCGGTTAATGGCGAGCCTTTTCAAATTCACTATTTTTTAAAGCCGTCCTTTAAAAGTACGCTTCTGTTAAATACCAGATGTTCGGGACTTGAGTCCTTATTGTCCATGCAGAAGAAGCCGACTCTCATGAACTGGAACGTGGGAGCATTGATACCTGTGCGGTTTTCTTTGGTCTCAAATTCCTTTGCGACTTCAAGCATTCTCTTTTCTACCTTGCAGTCTGACAAAACCGTTAAGCTGTCGGGATTCAGGCAGGCAAGGAAGTCCTTGTCGGGTCCGTCGGGCTGAGGATCAAGGAAAAGGTTA
>CAZCPW010000168.1:0-3713 GCA_964499925.1 uncultured Lachnospiraceae bacterium | reverse complement strand
GCTTGCATCGAGATTTGCGGCTACAAGTGAAGGTGTGGCGGTTACGATTGCGTTGTCCATGATAATGGCATCGCATTCGGAATGGCCGGTGCAGGGAGCATTTCCGTTTATGGAAGAAGAAAACTCCTGCTTGGACGAGCCCTTTGCAACGGATCTCGAAACCACGTTTGCACTGGAACCTTCACCGTTTAAATCTACGGAAAAATCCGTGCGAGCGTACTGCTTTCCGTGAGTCATGATTTTTTCGTGGATGATAAGGCTTGCATTGTCTTTAAGCTCGCCCTTTGTGGTACGAACGGTTGAGTCTATACCTTTTATCTGGGTCGTCTCCATTTCCATGTAGGCACCCTCTTCAAGGTAAACAACGGTCGTCGGATTCATGACATTTTCGCCGTTTCCGTCACCTTCACCGTAGTGCTTCTCAATGTACTTCACACGGCTGTTCTTTGCCAAATGGAAGGTGTGGATTCCGTCGTGGGAAGACTCCTGGTCTCCGCAGTTATGTATGCCGCAGCCTGCAACGATTACCACATCTGCATTTTCACCTACGTAAAAATCATTGTAGACCAAGTCCTTAAGGCCTGTCTCACTGATGATAACGGGGATATGAACGCTCTCGTTCTTTGTGTTCGGAGCGATTATTATGTCGATTCCCGGATTGTCTGTCTTTGTGACGATGTTTATGTTTGCGGTGGTGTTTCTGCTTGAAAGCTTGCCGTTTGCCCTTATATTGTAAGCGCCTTCCGGCACCTTATGAATTCCCGCAACTTCTTCCAAAAGATTTAATTCTACCTGATCCATTAGTTGCTTCCTCCCTTTTCAAGTCTTGAGCACGCAAAATTTCCGATTCCTCCGAGCAATTTCGGATATATCTCATCCTTGCTTCCGTCTGCGGTGATTTCTCCGCCCGAAAGGACTATTATCCTGTCTGCAGTCTTCAAAATACGCTCCTGATGAGAAATAACAATAATCGAACCGTTTATCGTTTCGTGCATCTTTTCAAATACCTTGATGAGATTGTTAAAGCTCCAAAGATCGATTCCCGCCTCGGGTTCGTCAAAAATCGAAACCTTTGTCCCTCTTGCGAGTATCATGGCAATTTCGATTCTCTTAAGCTCTCCTCCGGATAAAGAAGCGTTTACTTCTCTGTCAATATAATCGCGTGCGCAAAGTCCTACCTCCGACAAAATGTCGCAGGCTGCATTGATGTTTGTATCCTTTCCTGCGGCAAGCCTCAATAAATCCTTTACGGTCAGACCCTTAAACCTTACGGGCTGCTGAAAAGCAAAGCTTATTCCCTTATTTGCCCTGTCGGTAATGGACAAATCGGTAATGTCCTCTCCGTCCAAAATGATCTGTCCGCCGGTAGGCTTTACAATCCCCGCAATAATCTTTGCAAGTGTTGACTTGCCTCCGCCGTTCGGTCC
Source organism: uncultured Lachnospiraceae bacterium (assembly GCA_964499925.1). GTDB lineage: Bacteria > Bacillota > Clostridia > Lachnospirales > Lachnospiraceae > UBA1258. The sequence continues at coordinate 2,286 of CAZCPW010000168.1, read as the reverse complement.
CGTTATTGCGGTAAATCCGTTGTCAATCTTTAAGCTTATGTTCTTAATGATTTCAGTATTGTCTTCAACCGTAAAGCTTATATTTTTTAATTCAAGCATCTGTTTACCTCTCTATTCATCACTTGAGATTCTTATGCCCTCACCCAAGCTGCTTTCCTTCAAAAGTTCCGCACGTCTCAAATAATCCGCCTCAAAATCTCTCGAAGACATCAATTTGCAGCCTTCACCGCGTATTATCACCTGCTCGACTCCGTCGCTCGTGATTACTGAAACGTCTTTCTTTTTCGCGTTTGCGTGTGCGTATCTCTCTATGTATCTGTCCGCGGTTTCACATTCCTCAGTATAAACCACACAAATGTTATGATAATTAATAACCTCTCTTGAATGTCCCGGCACCCTGTAGGCATCAAAAACAAGAATCGTCTGATAGCCTGTCATTGCCGCATAATTGCTGACTATGTCGATAAGCCTTCCCGCCGCCGCATTTATGTCTCTTTCCGCTATATCGGAAAGTTCCTTCCAGGCGTGCACCACGTTGTACCCGTCAATCAGTAAAAAACAGGTCGTCTCTTTTGTACCCTTGTACACGACCGGTTTTTCTTCCTTTCTGCCTCCGACCCTTCTTTTTTCAAGAAGTTCCCGGCTTATGCCCTTATAGCTTTCCTTGCGGCCGTTCTGATTGGAAAAAGAAGCTTTCTTGATAATATCGTCAACTTCCTCAGTCGTAACCGTAATATTGAGTCTTTCGGGATTTTTCTTTATCTCCTGTGACTCATATCCGTTTTCTTTTTCAAGGAAACCAAACGGTAAGTGCATATATTTGTAAACTTCATTCCAAGGAATTATATTACTGCTTCCTCCCGATGTAAACACAGAGTCGGCAGGGTTCCTCACGTCTCCCTCGGGCGAATACATGCGTGCGGAAATTACCTCCTCGGGATTGTGGCAAAGTCCGTACCCCGACAGACTTAAAGACAGTCTTCCGAGTCCTTTCGTGTAAGAAGAAACCTCCGTGGCATACCCATTAAGCGTGGCAACGGGTGCACGGCCTTCTATTACGGATTCTTTATCCGTTTGTTTCGTAACGACTGAACTGCCCCACATTCTGTCGATGTCGTTCATGGCCCGTCCTACGGAAGCATTCGGAACGGTTAGCTCGTAATCATAAAACGGCTCCAGCAGAACGGATTCTGCCATCATAAGACCCTGCCTCACCGCGCGGTAGGTCGCCTGTCTGAAATCCCCGCCTTCGGTATGCTTTAAATGAGCCTTTCCCGCCACCAGGGTAATCTTCATATCCGTAATAGGCGAGCCGGTAAGAACACCCTTATGCACCTTTTCATTTAGATGAGTAAGCACAAGCCTCTGCCAGTTAAGGGCTAAATCATTTTCCGAAACCTCGGTATCGAATTTAAGCCCTTCGCCGAGAGGCAAAGGCTCAAGCCTTAAATGTACCTCGGCATAGTGCCTTAAGGGTTCAAAATGTCCGACACCCTCTACCGTGTCCGAAATCGTTTCTTTATAAAGAATCCGCCCCGTCCCGAAGGATACCTTAATTCCGAACCTCTTCTCTATCTGTCCTGTCAGGATCTCCGTCTGAACATCGCCGAAGAGATTTACGAAAATATCCCCCGTGGCTTCGTTGTACGAAACTCCGAGGCTCGGTTCCTCAGCTTCCAGTTCTTTTAAATATCGATGCATTGTTACGGCATCGACTTCTTTTGGATAAATAACGGCATAGGTAAGCACGGGTTCAAGCGTCGGCTTGTACTCTGCCGATGCTTCTCCGTATGCTTTTCCGACTTGCGAATTCTTAAGCCCCGTAACCGCACAGACATCGGTCCCGGAAAGCTCCTTTACGGACTCATACTTTTCGCCCGAATAAAGTCTTATCTCATTAATCTTTTCGCCTGCGAGCTCATCTTTAACCTTAAGACTTCCTCCCAAGAGCTTGAGCCAGGTTAATCTCTTTCCTGCCTTATCTCTTGTAATCTTTATACAAAGAGCGGAAAAGTTTTTCAAAGGCTCTCTTAAGGCAGAATAGGTGATAAAACCGTCTAAAAACTCCCTTACACCCGCGTTTTTCAAGGCAGAACCGAAATAGACGGGAAAAATCCGGCTGTTTGAAACTGCCGTCCTTAAATCACCGTCATCAATCCTTCCCGTTTCCATGTAGGAGTTTAAAAGTTCCTCGGACGCGGTTGCCGCCTCTTCATAAAAGGCATCCGCATCGGTATCGGTAAAATCCACAATGTCGCCTGAAAGTTCCTTTTTCAGGTTGTTCAT
>CAZCPW010000167.1:0-3721 GCA_964499925.1 uncultured Lachnospiraceae bacterium | reverse complement strand
CGTCCGCCATTGCCGCGGTAATCGCACAAACGCGATCGTTTCTTTCGCCCTGTTTTACCATTACGGTTGAGAAAACGTCCGTATAATTGGACTTTGACCGCTGCTTGCTCGGAAGTCCGGTTTCGATGTCGAAAGGTTCTGTGCCGTGGAATCTTGCGGGATGATTTTCCGCCGGTTCATAACCCTTACCCTTTTTGGTAAGGACATGCACTATTACGGGACCTTTGCATCTTCTTGCATCCTTCAGCGTCTCAAGGATATTTCCGACATTATGTCCGTCTACGGGGCCCAGGTATGTAATCCCCATGTCTTCAAAGAACATTCCCGGAACCACTATGCTCTTGAAAGTATTCTTTGTCTTACGAATCCTTCTTACGAGCTCGTCGCCGCCCTTAAAGCTTAAGAGTCTGTTCAAAACACTTTCCTTAAGCTCAAGGTAGCCGTCCGCCGTACGAATGGAATTTAAATATTTTGACATGCCTCCGACGTTCTCGGAAATAGACATGTTGTTGTCGTTTAAAACAATTATAAAATTGGTCTCAAGTTTAGAAGCATTATTCAGGGCTTCGTAAGCCATTCCTCCGGTTAAAGAGCCGTCGCCAATGACCGAAACCACAGTGTAATCCTGCTTTGTAAGGTCTCTTGCCTTCACAATTCCGAGTCCTGCCGAAATGGATGTCGAGCTGTGGCCCGTATTGAAGCAGTCGCACTTGCTCTCACAGGTCTTCGGAAATCCCGCCATACCGTGAAAAGAACGCAAATTGTCAAAGCCGTCACGCCTTCCCGTTAAGAGCTTATGCGTGTAAGACTGGTGTCCGACGTCCCAGATAAGCTTGTCCTCCGGAAAATTCAAGAAAAGATGCAAAGCCATCGTAAGCTCTACCGTACCCAGGTTTGAGCCCAAATGTCCGCCCGAAACGCTTATCTTTTCAATGAGGAATTCGCGTATCTCGCTTGCGAGCTTCGGCCAATCCTCTTTCGGAATTTTCTTTATGTCATTTTCTTTTTCTATTAATTCAAGCACCGTGAAATCACCTGTTTCTGAGTATTAGGCTTTCAACTAACATGATGAGGAATTCATTTTTATGTTCAAAGGAAGAAAGAATACTAAGTGCATCCTCTGAATACTTTGCGACATCCTCTTTTGCCTTTTCAAGACCGAATAAAGAAACATACGTAGCCTTGTTTGACGACTCGTCCGACCCGATAGGCTTTCCCAACTCTTCAAAGCTGCCCTCAACATCAAGTATATCATCGCGAATCTGAAAAGCTATACCGATTTTGGAAGCGGCCTCTTCAAGCTTTAAAACATCACTTTCCGCTGCACCCGAAAGCACACCGCCTATCATCATCGAAGCCTCTATCAGAGCCGCCGTTTTATTCTCATGGATAAATAAAAGTTCTTCGCCCGAAATCTTTTTGTTTTCTTTCTCGGCACGCACATCAACAGCCTGACCGCCTACCATGCCTCTGATTCCCGCCTTGTTTGAAAGGATTTCAAAAGCCCTTGCGGCCTTCCCCAAATCACCGCTTTCCTTTATTCCGAGGGCAGCCGTCTCGTATGCAAAGTTTAAAAGTCCGTCTCCCGCAAGAAGTGCCGTAGCCTCGCCGTAAACCGCATGGGTGGTCTTGCGGCCGCGCCTGTATTCGTCATTGTCTATACATGGCATATCATCATGCACCAGTGAATAAGAATGAATCAGTTCAATCGCAGCCATGAAATATTTAAGTGACTTGTCCGCATTTTCAGAAAAAAGCTTCCCGGTTTCGGACATAAGCATCGGACGAAGCCTTTTTCCGCCGCCAAGTACCGAATAACGCATGGCTTCCATCAGATATTCCTGCGGTCCGACGTTCTTTAAAAGAATTTCATCCATAAGTGCGTTTATTTGTTCAACGCGTGTGTTCAGTTCATCATGAAAATTCATATGTTCCGTCCTCGCCCAAAGCCAAAACTTTCTTTTCCACAAGGTCAATCTCACCTTCGCATTCCTTTACAAGCTTGACGCCCTTCTCATAAAGCGTAAAAGCCTCCTCCAGGGACACATCTTCTTTTTCAAGGCTTGAAACCGTTTCTTCCAAAGCCTTGAGCTTATCTTCTAAAGTTTCCTTCTTTTCTTCACTCATTTTTACCCTCTGTGCCTTCTACCTTGGCCTCAATACATCCGTCGGTTACATATATTTTTAAAGCATCGCCCGACTTAACCTGACCGATACTCTTTAAAGTCTTTCCGGATTCAACCGCTACATAAGAATATCCGCTTGAAAGCCTTGTAAGCGGAGAAAGAACATGCAGCTTTTCCGACAAAAGCACAAGACTGTGCCGTCTGTCCTTCATGTCGGAATCCATAAGCGAATTCAAGCGTTCTTTATACTTTGTGACAAGCTGCTTCTTAGCCTCAATACGAGCTGTCGGACTAAGCAGTGAAAGCTTATCCGAAAGTCTTACTGTATCGGACCTGTATGTATTTAAGATATGACCCATATCTCTGTTAAGCGTGTAGGCTTTTTCGGATATTTTTCTTTTTAACTCGACTGCATCTGAGACTGCAAGCTCAGCTGCCGCAGACGGGGTCGGAGCCCTTAAATCGGATACAAAGTCCGCAATGGTAAAGTCCGTTTCATGTCCCACCGCAGAAATAACGGGAGCTTCCGAATTAAAAATCGTCCTTGCAACTCCCTCGTCGTTAAAGCCCCACAGATCCTCGATGGAACCGCCTCCGCGTCCCGCGATAATCACGTCGACGCCGTATGCATTCAGCGCATTTATACCGTTGATAATGCTCCTCGGAGCCTGATCACCCTGCACGATTGCGGGATAAAGAACAATCTGTATTCCGGGATTTCGTCTCTTCGAAACGTTTATAATGTCTCTTACCGCAGCTCCGGTCGGTGCAGTTACGACGCCTAAGGTCTTTACGTGCTTTGGAATCGGACGCTTATAGGATTTGTCAAACATTCCTTCGTCGGCAAGTTTTTCCTTAAGCCTCTCAAACTCTTTGAATAAATCTCCGATTCCTTCTTTACGGACCGAACGCACATATATCTGATATGTACCGTCTCTTTCATACACTTCAACGGGACCCTTTGCGATTACGGACATTCCCTCTTCAAGCTTAAAGTTAAGTCCCATTGCGTACTGTCTGAACATCGCGCACTTAATCGCACTTGTCCTGTCTTTAAGGGTAAAATAAACATGCCCCGATTTTGCATGATAGGTAAGGTTGCTGATTTCTCCCTTTACTTCCACCGAATTCAGAAAGAAATCGTTTTTAAACATATTCTTTATGTATTCAGTTAAGGTTGAAACAGTATATATATTATTTTGCAAATTTAGCTAAAACCCCGTTTACAAAGCTCTTTGACTCATCGCGTCCGTATTTCTTGGCAAGCTCTACCGCTTCGTTGATGGCTACACCCGTAGGAACATTCTCGTCAAAAAGAATCTCAAAGACTGCAAGTCTGATGATTGCAAGATCGACCTTGCCGAATCTGTCTATGGTCCAGTTAACGGTCTTTTCGGAAATTGCCGCATCTATATCGGAAAGCTTTGAAAGAACGGCTTCTTCCCTCTTTGAAATGATTTCCCTGTCTTCCTCGGATATTTCGCCGTCGGTATCGACGTCAAAATAATACTCTGTCTGTGCAGGCATTTCTTCCTGAGTGTTAAACTCCGCTCTGAATAAGAGTTTAAAAACATTTTCACGTATTTCACTTCGAC
>CAZCPW010000166.1:0-3728 GCA_964499925.1 uncultured Lachnospiraceae bacterium | reverse complement strand
CTTGCAGTGAGGCACTTCCCGGCTACAAAAAGGTTCAGTCCATGGTTTACTGCGGTGTCTATCCCGCAGACGGAGCAAAGTATCCGGATTTGCGTGATGCCCTTGAAAAACTTCAGCTAAATGACGCTTCCTTATTTTACGAACCTGAATCGTCAATTGCTCTGGGTTTTGGTTTCAGATGCGGATTTTTGGGACTTCTTCATCTTGAAATCATCCAGGAAAGACTTGAAAGAGAATACAATCTTGACCTTGTCACAACGGCTCCCGGAGTAGTATACAGAGTCCACAAGACAAACGGTGAGATGATAGAGCTTACGAATCCTTCAAATCTGCCGGATCCCAGTGAAATAGATTACATGGAGGAACCGATTGTTTCGGCCGAAATAATGGTTACGAAAGAATTTGTCGGCCCCATCATGGAGCTTTGCCAGCAGAGACGCGGCAAGTACATCAGCATGGAATATATGGAAGAAACGAGAGCTTTGATAAAGTACGAACTTCCGTTAAACGAGATTATATACGATTTCTTCGATGCACTGAAATCCCGTTCAAAGGGTTATGCATCCTTTGATTACGAGCTTAAGGGTTACGAAAGATCGGAAATGGTAAAGCTTGATATCCTCATCAACAGGGAAGAGGTTGACGCACTTTCGTTTATCGTACACAAGGACAGCGCCTATGAAAGAGGCCGCAGGATGTGTGAAAAGCTCAAGGACGAAATACCGCGTCATCTGTTTGAAATCCCCATTCAGGCGGCAGTCGGCGGCAAGGTAATTGCACGTGAAACCGTAAAGGCAATGAGGAAAGACGTTTTGGCAAAGTGCTACGGCGGTGATATTACACGTAAAAAGAAGCTCCTTGAAAAGCAGAAAGAGGGTAAGAAGCGTATGCGCCAGATAGGCAACGTTGAAATCCCTCAGAAGGCTTTCATGAGCGTATTGAAGCTTGATGAAGAATGATAAAGAAACCGAAATTTATGTACACATACCTTTTTGTGAGAGAAAATGCGCGTATTGCGACTTTCTCTCCTTTAAGGCGGGAGAGGATGTGCACAGAGCTTACACGGAAAGCATCATTAAACAAATAGAGGCAAAAAGAAAACAGGTTGGTCCTATTAGGGTATCAACCTGCTTTTTTGGCGGCGGAACTCCGTCCGCAATCGATTCAAAGCTTATCGTAAAGATTCTTGATAAGCTTAAGGAATGCTTTGACTTTGATGAGGATGCCGAAATTTCAATTGAGGTTAACCCAAATTCCGCAAGCAAAGAAAAGCTTGCGGAGTACAGGAAGGCGGGTTTCAACCGGTTAAGCATAGGACTTCAGTCGGCGAATAATGACGAGCTTAGGGTACTTTCAAGGCTTCATACCTACGAAGAGTTTTTGACTGCCTTTTATGCTGCAAGAGAGGCAGGTTTTGAAAATATTAATGTTGACATAATGAGCGCCCTTCCGGGACAGACCCTTTCCGCTTATGCCAATACATTAGAGAAGGTGACTGCCTTAAATCCCGAGCATATAAGTGCGTACAGCCTGATCATTGAAGAGGGAACACCGTTCTTTGATCGCTACAGTGACGGATGCGGCCTTCCCGGCGAAGATGCTGACAGAGAAATGTACCACTTTACGAAGAAGTTTCTTTTTGAACGCGGGTATTCAAGATATGAAATTTCAAATTATTCAAAGCCCGGATTTGAATGCAGGCATAACTGCGGTTACTGGCTTAGAAAAGATTACCTGGGCTTCGGAATAGGGGCGGCTTCCCTGTTCAATCATGAAAGACTTAAGTGTCACGAAAGCATTGACAGATTTTTAAATGAAGACTATTCCGAGGAAAAAGAAACACTTGCCGTAAACGATGAAATGTCGGAATTTATGTTTCTCGGACTTCGCCTTACAAGGGGAGTTTCAAAAGCGGAATTTTATAGTCTTTTTAATAGAGATGTCTGTGAAATTTACGGCAATCAGATAGCCAAATTAAAGGACGAAAAACTCATGGAGGATAAGGACGGATTTTTATTCTTAACAGATTTCGGCCTTGATGTTTCAAACTATGCAATGAGTGAGTTTGTCTGATTCACAAAGATTTTCAAAAAATGCTAAATTTGTCGAGCTGCAGTTTAAGTGATCTTTTAACCTGTCATCGTCGGTTACGTTTTGGTTATGCCTGCGTGCTTATAATTGGTTCATCAAGAAAATCCACGGAGGGTTACAGATGAAGACACTTGAAAAATTATACGAAGAAATTAAATCTGATTCCGAGCTTAAAAAGGAATACAGGAAGGCAACGGGAGACAAAAAGATTGTTGATTTCCTGAAAGCACACGATTGTGATGCGACCGAAGCTGAACTGGAAGCATTTATTTCATCAAAGAAGAATAATAAAGAACTTGCCGATGACGAGCTTGAGATGGTATCCGGCGGCGGTGCCTGCACGACCTACAACAGTGACGGCTGGCCGGTTGTATCGGGAGTTAATATATGCAAGCATCACGAGTGGGAGAGAGACGACCATTCTCTAGGCGATATATACTGCTATTCCTGTAAACATTCCGTAGATGAGGGAGGACTTCTTATATGCCACTGCCCGCAGAGGCATGAAGATGTAGACGATATATAATTTGTTGATTACGTTTTTTATAATGAATAGAGCGGTCAAACCGCTGCTTTAAACAGTTGTCATCGTCGGTTACGTTTTGGTTATGCCTCTGCGCTTATAATCAAAACATCAAACAGAAATCCAAGGAGGGTTATATAATGAAGACAATTGAAAAGTTATATGAAGAAATTAAATCTGATTCCGAACTTAAAAAGGAATACATTAAGGCGGCCGGAGAAAAGAAGGTTATTGATTTCCTGAAGGCACACGATTGTGATGCGACTGTGGCTGAACTTGATGCATTTATCTCATCACAGAAGAATAAGGAACTTGATGACGATGAGCTTGACATGGTATCCGGAGGTGATGACTGCACGACCTATGATGATAAAAATCGACCGATTGTAACATACCTCAACAGCTGTGATCTCTATAAAAGTGATTACGATGGAAAAAAGGAAACAGGAAGCGGAATGTGTTATGATTGCTATTACTTCCACACAGCAGATGGATGGTCTTATTACTGCTCATGCCCTGAAAGAGTCGGAAACTGATTCATTAACAGTTACACAGAGAGATTAAGCCACTGTCCACTGAGGCATGAAAACGTAGACGATATATAATTTGTTGATTAATATTGAAAAAAGAGTTTCGCTTGCGAAACTCTTTTTTATGTGGGTTCATTTTATAACCGACACGAAGGTTTTTAGGAAATCCAATGATTATTTATCACAAAATCCTTGAAAAACTATCGCTACAGCGATATAATCTAAATATGCAATAAAGTAAAAAGAAAAAAGGAAATTCAGACCTGCAAAGAGGTGGAAGATGTCTAAAATACTATATCACGGTTCGGAAAACATAATAGAAAAGCCGGAATTCGGAAAAGGAGCCCGAAACAATGATTATGGAAAGGGCTTTTATTGCACAGAGAATATAGAACTTGCAAAAGAATGGGCTTGTGCGAAGCAGAACAATGGCTATGCGAATATATATGAGTTTGATATGTCAGGACTTGAGGTGCTTAATCTTAATTTGCCTGAATATAATATTTTAAACTGGCTTGCTATCCTTGCAGACAACAGGACATATTGGCAGAATGGAAGTATAGCTGAACAGGCAAAAAAATATA
>CAZCPW010000165.1:0-3752 GCA_964499925.1 uncultured Lachnospiraceae bacterium | reverse complement strand
GTACAAGGTTCCCTATAACGGAAGTGTTTATCAGGTAGTTGTTGCAACGGATGATAAGAATTCCTGGAAGACATATTCGGGTTCATATACCGTACCAAAGGGTGTAAGTGAAGTAGTGTTTGGCTTTTCCGCACTCTCATCTTCGGGAGGTGATTCCAAGGAAGGTAACCTTATAGATGACGTAACCTTTGGAAAGTCGGAAAGGATTCAGTATAAGGACTATACTGTAAAAAACACTTCTTCAGGTCAGGGAGAGCAGAGTGAAAACCTTTCCGTAGAAGTGGGCATGTCCAACTGCGAAAGCAACGCAAACCTTAAATACAAGGTTACTAACAGAACCGGAGCCAATACAAGCGGAGAATTCACTGCATCCGGTTCGGATAACAACTGCACGGGAACAATCACGGGTCTTAAGTATGGCGACAACGTTCAGGTAACGGATGCAAACGGCAAAGTTCAGTTCAGCTTCAAAGTCTTGAGCAATGAACTTTTAAACGGAAGCTTCGAAACCAATGACGGAAGCGTGAACAGTTCTACAAAGACATCTTCAACCGTTAAGACCGGAACCAACCTCTATGGTTGGCATACGACGGCATCGGATGCAAACATGAAGCTTTCCTATACCGGCAATGACGGAATTGATGCAAGCGATGACAGCTACTATGCAGGTCTTACGACGGACGAAAACGCAAGCATGTATCAGGAGATTAATACTAAGGACAACAAGGATATCTCCTGGAGCATAGCTCATGCAAGCGAAGGAAACGATACGGCAAAGATGGCGGTTGTCATCGGACCCGCACTTGATGCTACGGAAAGCTATACTAAGTCTTCAAGCACATCAAACGATATCTTTATGGATATTGTTAAAAAAGCCGGAACTATGGAAAAAGGCAAGACCTATTCCGTAGACTATAACGGAAATACATATACTGTTCTTTATGCAGAGGATGAAAGCAGCGACTGGACTACCTATTCGGGACTTTACAAAGTTCCGGAAGGACAGAACGAGACGGTTGTTGCATACGTACCTCTTTCGGACGGTAACCTTATTGATGCAGTAAGTTTCGGAGAGCCTAAGCTTACTACTAAATCTGATGTAAGCGGCAATGATTTGATCGTTACAATAGGCGGTATGGATTCAGACAAAGACGGCACCAAGTATGCCGTACTTGATAAGGACGGAAATGTTGTAACAGGCGTAACCGCTACGAAGAATGGCGGAGAAGATGAAGAGAGTGAAGTATCACCGGATGAAAATGGCTGGTTCACAAATGGAAACGGAATTACAAGCCTTACACTTTCACTTCCCGTTGAGAACGGCCCTTATACCGTAGTAAGGTCAACCGCATCCAATCCTACTGAAAAGAATGCTACAAAGATTAGCAAGGTAAATGTCATTAAGCTTTCAAATGACGGAGAAATCACCTGGTACAGCGACCCGGAGTGCGAAAATGAAATCAGCGGTATTACCGGTGAGGCCTTGGGCGTTAACGGAAGCGATGAAGTGACGGTTTACTTTAAGGTTTCGGACCCCACAAAGACCTTCAGCATGATTTCTTCTTACGTATCCGACGGCACCGATACGAATACGAAGATTGAAGTTGTGGATGTGACAAAGGGTATTTATAAGGTTACTTATAAGGTACCCAAGGATGAGTCAAAGACGCTTACCGTTATTCAAAAGACTGACAGCAGTGATGCCGTTAAACCGGACGAAAGCGGAAATATTACTCCCAATATTCCCTGGGCCGATTCAAGCAAGGTTGGCGATATAGTCATAAAGGATGAGACAGAGGAGACGGCGACTCTCAATACAAACGAAGTATTTAACAGCCTTCTTTCGGACCGTACAAACATTACCGACGAAAACCTTGCAACCTATGCAAACGGCGGAAAGATTGAAATCGTCTTCAAGGCGGAAGAAAACTATAATGTTAATGACGAAACACTTGAAATAGTCAACCTGATGCTTGCAGGACAGTTAAAGGGGTACGAAGAAGGACAGTACTTAGATATTCAAATCATTAAGAATATTTATGCAGACAAAAACAGTTCTGCACTCAGCTATAGCGAACCTATAAAAGAGCTTAAAGAAAAAATCACAATTACTGTAAGTCTGCCGGAGAATCTGATTAATACTGATTCCACGATGACGAGGACTTACATGGTAATTCGTGTTCATGAGCCTTCTACGGGAGGTACGGAGCAGGCTATCCTTTCCGCACCTTACAACGCAGAGAATCAAACGATAAGTTTCCAGACCGATAAATTCTCGGATTATGTAATCGTTTATAAAGATTCGGCAAAGTCTTCAGGCAGCTCGGGTAATTCAGGTGATTCGGACGATTCCGGAAGCACAATAGGCACGACCGTGAAAGCGACGATTGAAACGGCCGTTACAACGGTTACTTCAACGATAAAGAAAACCTTTGCCAAGAAGAAAGCAAAAGTCGAAAAGGTTGACGCAACCGAAGATATCAGCAAGATTACCGATGAAGAGGCAATCTCCGGAAACGACGCGGAAACCACGGCAGACACCGAAGCCGATAAGACAACCGATACGGAAAGCACAACCGACACTGTGATCGAAGAAGAATCCGGAACCGGAGGGGAAACTGAGCTTATCTCGGAAAATCCCAATGCGGAAGATACGGATGCCTCTGATTCCTGGGCACTTGTAAACATGATCGCAATGCTTTTGACATCCGTAATTGCAATTGCAAGACTTCCCAAGGTCTTGAAAGATAAGGAGTACATAAAGCTTGCAGGTCTTGCACCTATGGCAATTGCAATAATCCTTTTCTTTGTCACCGAAGACTTGTCAGGCGCTCTTAGCTTCGTAGACGGCTGGACAATCGTAATGCTTCTGCTTCTTGCAATCGAAGCAGGCCTCACTCTTATAAAGGGTAAGGAAGAAAAATAAATTAAACAAACACTTACAAGGACCTGCTCTACCCGGAACAGGTCCTTTTTCAACCTTTATTCATCGGTTGTTTTGCAAAAAAGAATTGGATTACTCAAAAACATAACAAGATTTGCACAGCGGATAAGGCAGCACTAAACAGGCTAAAACGTTTAAGCCAAAAAATGCGATATATTTTTCCTTTGACAACAAAAATAGTGTAGCTGTTGCTTTTGTACGGGAATATAATTCAAGAAAGAAAGAGAAAGAAAGAGCGTTTTACGTTGAACAGTGATTCGAGAGGTACAGTAAAGTCAATGGAAAATAAAAAGACGAAACGACAGAAAGTACGCTTATATCTAAGGAACAACTGGCAGCTATATCTGATGCTCCTTATACCGGTTATCTATATGCTTTGCTTTAGATATAAACCGATGCTCGGTGTAGTAGTTGCTTTTAAAAAGTTCAATGTATTCGGGGGTATTTGGAAGAGCCCCTGGGTCGGACTTAAAAACTTTCAGGATGCATTTTCATCCGCAGAGTTTTGGAGTGCCCTTAAGAATACGATTATCCTGAACATGGGTGACTTGATTTTGGGATTTCCTTTCCCTATCTTCCTGGCTATTTTCTTAAATGAGTTGAGAAGCAGCAAGGTAAGGAAGATTACCCAGACACTTTTGTATCTGCCTAACTTTCTTTCATGGGTTATCATTTCCGGTATCGTTAACCAGCTCTTTTCTTCAAGCGGACTTGTTAATACCGTGATAAAGGCAATGGGCTTTGAGGCAGTTTCGTTCCTCAGCAATTCATTCCTTTGGAGATTCATTTATTGGTTTTTCGGTATCTG
>CAZCPW010000164.1:0-3789 GCA_964499925.1 uncultured Lachnospiraceae bacterium | reverse complement strand
TATCGGGTGAAAGACCAAGCTTTGACGAAATCGCAAAGGCGTTGCTCTTTCCGGGGATACCGATAAGAAGCCGGTAGGTGGGAGAGAGGGTTTCAACGTCGAATTCACAGCAGGCATTCTCGACTTCGGGAGTGGAAAGCGCGAAAATTTTGAGTTCACTGTAGTGAGTCGTTGCAACGGTGCGTATCTTGCGTGAATGAAGTTTGCTTAAGATTGCAATCGCAAGTGCGGCGCCTTCCGTCGGATCTGTTCCGGCACCGAGCTCGTCAAAGAGGCAGAGAGAATGTTCGTCGGCCTTCTCCATAATGCGGACAATTGTCTTCATATGTGACGAGAAAGTGGATAAACTTTGTTCAATGCTCTGCTCGTCGCCGATATCCGCAAAAACTTCATCAAATATCGAAAGAGTGGAACGGTCACCTGCGGGTATATGCAGTCCCGCCTGCCCCATCAAGGTAAACAGACCGACGGTCTTTAAAGTTACCGTCTTACCGCCGGTATTCGGACCGGTGATTACCAAAAGATCAAAATCGCGACCAAGATTTATATCAATCGGTACTGCTTTCTTTTTGTCAAGAAGAGGGTGTCTCCCTTTCTTTATGTCGATAATTCTGTCAGTATTGAATATAGGTCTTACGGCCTTCATGTCCATGGCAAGCTTCGCTTTTGCAAAGATGAAGTCAAGCTTCGTCATGAATCGCAAATCATCGCCAAGTTCTACAGTGTGCTCCGCAAGCTCTTTTGAAAGATTTGAAAGAATAACTGCGATTTCTTTTTTTTCGTCTATTTCGAGTTCGCGGATTTTGTTGTTTAAGTCTACTATCTGTTTGGGCTCGATAAAGAAAGTCGAACCGGTTGAAGACTGGTCGTGAACCATTCCGGGAACCTGGCCCTTATACTCAGCCTTTACGGGGATACAATAACGGTCGTTACGCATCGTGACAACCGCATCCTGAAGATAGGTCCTTAAAGAAGAGTTGACCATTTTGTTTAACTCCGAATGAATGCGTTCGGCAGTTTGATTAAGGGCACGCCTTATTGAGCGAAGCGTCGGACTTGCATCGTCGGCAATCTCACCTTCTGCCGAAAGAATGCATCGGTTAATTTCGTTTGCCGTCTGTGAAAGCGGCTCTAAGAGATTAAAATAGTCATCAAGGGAATCGGCGTTTTCGGATTCTTTTTCTTTTTCACCCCATGCCTTGACTCGTTTAACGTTATCGAGGAAAGAAGCGCAGGAAAGGAGCTCGCCTGCGGAAAGGGTCGATTCGATTTCAAGGGATTTAATTGAAAAAGAAAGATCCTTTACGGATCCGAAGCTGATGCTGCCCTTTTTAAAAAGACGCGAAAGAGCATCTTCGGTGTTCAGCTGGGCTTCCTCGATGTCGGAGAGCTTATTCATCGGAAGAAGCTCCTGACACATCTCTTTTCCGGGAATCGAGTCTGCTTTCTCCGTGAGCATCTTTATGACGGTATTGTATTCAAGTGTCTTTAAAACCTTTTCGTTCATGGTAATTATCCTTCAAAAATTACCTATATACTACCATAGCAAACTTTCCTTTACAATAAATCTTAAGGTGGATATACTCTTAATTAGAGCCTCTGAAAGGAGTCTTATGACAGAAGAAGAACTCAAGAAAATGGATGAAAAAGTCGGCGATTCAAACGGTTTCGTGTTCTTAAAAGAAGAGATTAAACCGCGGCCCGCCAATAAGCGTCGCATTGCGCACAACACTCTTCTAGCGGCAAGTTCCGCGGTGGTTTTCGGTATTGTAGCGTGCATTACTTTTGCGCTCATTGCTCCTTTTGTAATGGACAGGGTGGCAGACAAGGATTCCGAAACGGTTACTCCGTCCACTATTACTTTTCCCGAGGAAACGGCAGATGAAGAAATGTCTCCGGAAGACATGCTGGTCGTTCCGGAAGAGGAAACCATAGATTACAGTGAGATTGCGGCTTTGGAAGAAGAGGAGATAAAGAACCTTCTTTCCAAAGTTACCTTTACCGTCAGCGATTACCAGAAGCTTTACAGGTCTCTTTCCGAGATTGCGGAGAATTTTTCGAAATCCCTGGTTAAAGTAACGAGTGTTACCACCGGAACGGACTGGATGAATTCCATGTACGAGAACTCGAGTGATCTGACCGGCCTTATAATAGCGGATAGCGGGACGGAACTTTTTATAGTTACGAAATACTCCGGGATTCAGGGCTATGACAACATAATCGTTACTTTTACGAACGAGGTTCAGGCGGAAGCAACACTTGTCAATTACGATTCACAGATAGATATGGCAGTCATTTCCGTAGCGGATGAAAGTATCAATGAGGTGACCAAGGATGCTGTCAGCCCGGCTGCACTCGGCTCCTCGGCTCCCTCGAATCTTGCGGGTTCACCCGTAATTGCCGTCGGTAGTCCGATGGGAAGTTACGGTTCCGTAAATTATGGGATGATTACTTCCACATCTTCTAAGATTACTGTTGTTGACAATTATTACAAACAGCTACTTACCAATATATACGGCAGTAAAAACGCAACGGGTGTTATTATTAATCTGAAGGGTGAGGTATTGGGACTTATTGATACAAAGTTTCAATCGGAAGACAGTGAGGGTATAGTCAGCGCAATCGGTATTACGGAGCTCAAGAAGACCTTCGAGAGGCTTACGAACCGTAAAAATATCGCAATGCTCGGAATTGAAGGCGGAGACGTTCCGAGCGAAGCAATTTACGAAGGCGTTCCGGACGGAGTTTACGTTCTTTCCGTTGATTTCAATACTCCTGCAATGGTTGCGGGAATTCAAAACGGTGATATAATCACTAAAATCGGGGAAACGGAGATTGGTTCTTTTTCCGATTTTCTTTCTGCTTTGTCTGCTATTGAGCTTGATTCCACTGTAAAAGTGGCGGTAAAGCGCAGTGTGCAGAATGAGTATAAAGAAATAGCCATGGAAGTGTACTTTGACAGATACAATAATTAGAAACGGAGAAGCAGATATATGAGATTTATTAAAGAGATGCATGACGGAGAGCGAATTAGCGATATTTATCTCTGCAAGAGCTATACGCAGGCAGTATCAAAGACCGGTAAGCCCTACGGAAGCGTAACGCTTATGGACAAAACGGGCACTCTGGATTGCAAGATTTGGGATTTAAACAATGCCGGGATAGAAGATTTTAAAGCCGGTGATTTCGTATTGGTAAACGGAGATATAACTACCTATAACGGTTCTCTTCAGGCGAAGATTGTACGCGTACGAAAGGCATCGGAGGGCGAGTATGACGTAGCTCAGTATGTTCCGTCGAGCAGCCGTGACATTGAAGAAATGTATCGTGAGCTTTTGGGACTTGTCAAAAATGTTGATAATCATTACCTTAGGGCACTGCTTGAGGAGTTCTTTGTCAAGGATACGGATTTCATAGACAAGTTTAAACAGACAAGTGCCGCAAAGTCTGTGCATCATTCTTATGTGGGCGGCTTGCTTGAACATACGCTTTCGGTCGCAACACTCTGCAAGTTTTATGCTTCAAGGTACCCTATGCTCAAGAAAGACCTGCTCGTTACGGCAGCTCTTCTTCACGATATCGGGAAGGTAAGGGAGTTTTCACCTTTCCCGACAAACGATTATACGGATGAGGGCAATCTCCTCGGACATATTGTAATGGGTTCCGAGATGGTCGGTGAGAAGATAAAGCTTTACGAAGATTTTCCCGTGTCGCTAGCAAGTGAGTTAAAGCATTGCATACTTGCACATCACGGAAAGCTGGAGTTCGGTTCTCCGAAGAAGCCCGCAT
>CAZCPW010000163.1:0-3821 GCA_964499925.1 uncultured Lachnospiraceae bacterium | reverse complement strand
GGACGGAGAGGGCGAGGACGGCGCGAGCGTTCCGTAAACGGAACGCTTTTTTACTTTAAAATCTGACTTGCAAAGGAACCGAAATACTTTTATCATAAAAGAAGCAATATTAATTTTGAAAGAGAGGTTATTTCATTATGGAAATTATTATCAGTATTATCACCGGAGGAATTGCGGGATGGCTTGCAGGTAAGCTTATGAAGAGCAACTTTTCGATTCTCGGAAATATCTGCATCGGTTTTGTAGGCGGTATTGTCGGAGGTATTTTGCTCAGCATTGTCGGACTGAGCGGATCAGGATTTATCGGAAACATTATTGTCGGTGTTATCGGCGCCTGCGTTTTGATTGCAATCGGCAGAGCAATTAAGAAATAATTGTAAAATAGCCACATCAAAGGGATAAAGAAATGGAACAGAAGGAATTTTATATTTCGGATGACGGTATAAAACTTCATGCAAAATTGGATTTCCCCGAGGAAAAGAGCGACAAGGACAAGTTGCCGCTTATGCTTCTTTTTCACGGATTTACCGGACACATGGATGAAGACCATCTGATAGTGGCAAGGGATGCGGCACTTTCGGAAGGAGTTGCAGTTTTACGCATCGATTCATACGGACACGGAAAGAGCGACGGAGCATTTGAGGACCATACTCTGTACAAATGGGTGACGGGCGGACTCAAGACAATTGAATATGCAAAAAATCTTGATTTTGTAACGGATATGTATATATGCGGTCATTCGCAGGGCGGTTTGCTGGTTGTTCTGCTTGCGGGAATGTGTCCCAACGTCTTTAAAGCCTTGATTCCGATGGCACCGGCTTTGATGATACCGGAAGGCGCAAGAACGGGAGCATTAATCGGCGAACATTTTGATCCTTGTAACATTCCGGATGTGCTAATCGGCTTTAACGGTTTAAGGCTAAAGGGTGACTATGTGAGGGTGGCACAGACCATTCATGCAGAGGATGAAATCGACAGATTCAGAGGGCCTGTTTGTATCATTCACGGAGATGCGGACGAGGCGGTTCCGTACGAATGCGGGAAAGAGGCGGCTAAACGATATCAAAACTGCATTCTTGAAACGATTAAAGGCGCAAACCATTGTTACGAAGGGCATTTTGAAGAGGTAAGCCTTGCATTAAGGAAATTTTTGAGAAGTTTGAACCGGTAAGAAAAATCGGTAATTAAAACCGGTAATTAAAACCGGTAATTAAAACCGATATGTATCTCGGAGGAATACAGTTTCATGGCAAGTAAACAAACTGAGAATAGCGATTGCGGCAAAAATTCAGAACAGATGAAAGCTGAACTTGAAGAAAAGAAACAGCCGGAAAATGTCAATCAGATGCTTGAAGAGCAACTGCTTGTATTTAATACGCTTGCGCGCAATTTCAAGAACGTTTACTTTGTGGATTTGGAAAAAGAAACCGCAAGGATTCTTAAGCTGGATGCTTCATACGTGGATGTTCCGGGAAAGACCGACCATCGTGTATTCCCGTTTGAGGCCGTTTTGAGTCAATGGATTAACACCGTTGTCTATGAGGAAGACAGGGAAAAAGTAAGAATCAATATTTCTTTAAAGAACGCCAAGAAGGTCTTTGAAACGCAGGACGAGATGTCAGGAAACTACCGAAGCCTTGTTGACGGCGTGATTCATCATTTCCAGTATAGGCTTTTCAAGGCGGATAAAGAAGGCTCGAAGGCAATATTGGGCTTTCAGAATGTTGACGATATAGTAGAGGAACATTTAAAGGCAGTAGAAGAGGAAAAAGAAAAAGAAAATGCCCTGCAGGATGCTTTGGCTGTTGCAAGGCATGCAATTCGTGCAAAGACCACATTCCTCAGCAATATGTCGCACGATATCCGTACACCTATGAATGCCATCATCGGGTATACGGCACTTGCCCAGGCGCATCTTGACGATAAAGAACAGGTACAGGATTACCTTGGTAAGATTCATACCTCAAGTACGCATCTTCTTGGGCTCATCAATGAAATCCTTGATATGAGCCGTATTGAGAGCGGTACGGTTAAACTTGAAGAAAACATTGTTCATCTTCCGGACGTTCTTCATGATCTGCGCACAATGATTCAAGGTCAGGTCGGGGCAAGACAGCAGCATCTTTACATCGATGCGTTGGATATAGTGCACGAAGATGTCATCACGGATAAGCTTAGACTAAATCAAATCTTGCTGAATATTGTCGGAAATGCGATTAAATATACCGGTAACGGCGGGAATATCATTATACGGGTTAAGGAGCTTCCTTGCTCGATTAAAAATCATGCGACTTATGAGTTCAGCATAAAGGATAACGGCAAGGGTATGTCACCTGAATTTGTCGAGCATGTATTTGACAGCTTCTCAAGGGAACGTACGTCTACGGCAAGCGGCATTCAGGGAACAGGGCTTGGCATGTCCATCACGAAGAATATCGTGGATATGATGAACGGTAACATTACCGTTGAAAGCGAGCTTGGGGTAGGAACCGAATTTGTGGTTACATTGGATCTGAAGTTTGCGGATAAGACCGTTACCTATGAACCGATTGAGGTACTTAAGGGTGCCAGAGCTTTGGTAGTGGACGACGATATCAATACCTGTCAGAGTGTCGGTAAGATGCTTCGTGAAATCGGAATGCGTCCCGATTGGTCTACTTCAGGAAGGGAAGCTGTTATCAGAGCAAAAGAAGCTTCAAAGTTTAAAGAAGAATACAAGGCATATATTGTTGATTATCTGATTCCCGATATGAACGGTATCGAGACCATACGTCAGATTCGAAAGGTCATTACAGAAGACGTTCCGATTATCGTACTCACGGCCTATGATTGGTCTGATTTTGAAGAAGAGGCAAGAGAAGCGGGAGTTACCGCTTTCGTTGCAAAGCCGATATTCATGTCGGAGCTCAGAAAGGTATTATCCAAACCGGTTGAGGAAGAAAAGACAACCGGCGAAATCGGCAAGAAGTACGACTACAGCGGAAAGCATGCATTACTCGTCGAAGACAATGAGATGAACAGAGAGATTGCAAAGGCAATCCTTGAAGAAACCGGCATGACAATCGATACGGCAGATGACGGAACGGAAGCCGTAGACATTATGTATAGGGCCCCCGAAGACAAATACGATCTGATATTTATGGACATTCAGATGCTCAAGATGGACGGCTATACTGCCACAAGGGAGATTCGTACCTTCGAAAACAACAGAAAGGCAAACATCCCGATTGTCGCAATGACCGCAAATGCTTTCGAAGAAGATAAAAAGAAAGCATTCGAAGCCGGAATGAACGGTCATATAGCAAAGCCCATCAGCATAGAAGAAATTGCGAAGATTTTGGATGCGATATTTGCCGAGAAGAATTAATCAAGCAAAAAATCCTCAAAATGAGCAAATGAGGGAAAAAGCCACAAAATCAGTCAAAATAAATTTTAAAAACCTCTTGACGTGAAAATGCCCGACCTGTTACCGATAGGCCGGGCATTGATATGCACTCGTGCGCATGATATAGTGTGACCGCATCATACATTTTGGTTTATACTCAGACGAAGAAAAATCGCGGAGATTTACATGAAAATATTATCCTGGAAAGACAATTTTAATAAAGAAATTCTTGCAAGAGGCAAGCAATACTATCAAAGCAACAGAATCGGAGGCTTTGTACACTTTGGAAATACCTATCGGGCAAGAATAAACGGGTCTAAAAGCTATGTTACGGAAGTAAATATTGACGATCCGCTTTTGCCCAGAATGTCCTGCACCTGCCCATATGACGGAAACTGCAAGCATGAGGCCTGTGTTCTTTTTGCACTTGAGGCAA
>CAZCPW010000162.1:0-3833 GCA_964499925.1 uncultured Lachnospiraceae bacterium | reverse complement strand
TGACTGAGAGGGCCTTGGCTCTCCCACGCGTAGCAATTTCCTATATAGTAAAAAACAGCCAATCAACTCGATTGGCTGTTTTTAGTCTCATAAATCTTTGATTTACTTCATCAAGCCCTTTTCCAAAGCCAGGGTCTTGGTGGTGATATCGCATACCGATGAAGGTCCGTAGTACTGGATTGCTCCGGGGAAGGTAAAGCAGGTGTCCTCTGCCCACTCATCTCTGTGAGCCGCAAAGTACTTGAAGGGTGCACCGTCAAGCTCTACCAAAGCCTTCTTGATAACAGGCTTGTCTTCACCGTTTCTTCTCTCGATGTTCATCATCTTTGTGATAGGCATACCGCCTGCAACCCACTCATCTGCGGGACGTGCGATGTTTGAAACCTTTGAAAGGTAGCCTGTATATCCATAAAGAATCAGCATGCATGCATTGTAACCGAGTGAATAGCAGTAGTCAGCATCAAAGTTTGAAGGGAAAGCACATCTTCCTTCGTAACCGAAGAAGTGATGAAGTGCGGCAAACTTACCCTTGTAGGTGCCTGCAGCCTTTCTCTTTGCAAGCTCGTTCTTTACCATTTCGGAGAAGAGCTTTTCGGATTCGATAAGGGAAACCTGAACGTTTCCGTGAGGATCTCTTTCAAGGAACAGCTGCTGCTGAATGCCTGTAGGAAGAATATCGAATACTTCGAAGGATTCCTTTGTAAGGCCTGCCTTGATAAAGTCATATTTAGCCTGCCATGAAGGAAGTGCATTGAATTCCTCTGTCTTCTTGCCTGCAAGGAGTTCGTTGATCTCGGCAATAAGCTTTGAAAATTCGGGAACGAATTCAACAATACCCTCGGGGATGATGGCAACACCGAAGTTCATGCCCTTGTTGCCTCTCTTTTCAACCGAGTCGGCAATCTGATTGGTAATATCTTTAAGAGACATCTTCTTAGCGGCAACTTCTTCACCGATTAAGCAGATATTGGGCTGTGTCTCAAGTGCACACTCAAGAGCAACGTGTGAAGCGGAACGTCCCATAACCTTTATGAAATGCCAGTACTTCTTTGCGGAGTTTGCATCTCTTTCAATGTTTCCGATAAGCTCGGAATAAGTCTTTGTAGCGGTATCAAAACCGAAGGATGCTTCGATATCCTCGTTCTTTAAGTCGCCGTCGATAGTCTTGGGGCAGCCGATTACCTGAATGCCGGTATTCTTTGCTGCCATGTACTCAGCCAAAACCGCAGCGTTTGTATTTGAATCGTCGCCGCCGATGATTACGATTGCATTAAGACCGTGCTTCTTTGCAACTTCTTCGACAACTGCGAACTGTTCCTTTGTCTCAAGCTTTGTACGACCGGAACCGATGATATCAAAACCGCCGGTATTTCTGTATGCATTGATGAACTCGTCATCAAACTCTACGTAATCATCTTCGAGTAATCCGCTCGGACCGCCCTTGAAGCCTAACAGAACGTTTTCCTTGTTGGTAGCCTTTAATGCATCGTAAAGACCGGAAATAACGTTGTGTCCGCCGGGTGCCTGTCCGCCTGAAAGAATAACGCCTACTACAAGCTTCTTTGCAGCTGCGGTGTTTGTACCATTTTCAAAGGTAATTTCATTCTTTCCGTAGGTATTGGGGAAAAGTGCTTTGATCTTGTCCTGGTCGGCAACGCTCTCTGTGGGTGCGCCTTCCTTGACACAGATTTCGGATATGCCGTTTCTAAGCATCAAAGGAAGCTTAGGGCTATACTCATATCTTGCTTTCTGAAGTGGTGAAAGATTCATGATTTATACTCCTTTTCTGAGAAAGTTATTTTTTTAACACTCAAAAAATTCTATCATAACAGCTACGCTTCTTCAAGCGTAATTTACATTGTTAAGAAGTGGTTAAATACTCTTGCATACAATTAAAGTGTGTATTAGAATGCTATGGGTTTTAAGTACATCAAGACTCACTTGAGATTTACGGAGGAGCATCACATATGTATGACATAAACGATTTCTACACAGCCATGATGTCGGTAAGTTCCATTTCCATGTTTATCCTTTTGGTCATTGTCAGGAGGAGCAATACCCTTAATAAAGAAAGAAAACTGTTATTTACATTGATTTTCTTGTTTGTCCAAGTTGCGGGAGCCTGCGAGTGGTTAGGCGTAATACTGGACGGATACGGCGGATTCTGGAAATATTTACATATTTTTGTCAAATATTTGGAATTTACCTTAACTCCTACCATTCCGGTACTGTTCTGTTGGATCATAAAGAAAAAATTCGTAAGGTCAGCCATAACTCTTATAGTAATTCATGCGATTATTGAATTTTTCAATATGTTCTTTGGATACATCTTCTACATTGACAGCAATAATATTTATCATCATGCAGAACTTTATTGGATTTATGTGTTGGCCTATTCGGCGTCGACAGTATTCGGTTTGGCATTTTCATTGATAAATACAAAGAAATATCAATTCAACGGTTTCGGCATACATTTGATGATTGCCATCATGATTGTGCTTGATGCGGGGATAGCATTGGCTACAAGTACCATACGTATTATATTTATCGGACTTGGTATGAGTGCCAGCATATTGTATATCACTATATTGGAAATGATCCTGCAGACGGATGGTCTGACGGAACTTTTGAGCAGGACGAGTTTTGAAAACTATGTTGCTTCGCACAGAAAGAAGTGCATGATTATCTTCTTCGATGTAGACTCCTTCAAGTACATTAATGATAATTACGGACATGAATACGGGGACTTGGTATTAAAGTGCATCGGTAATGCAGTGAGAGAGAACTACGTTTCCTATGGAAAATGTTATCGTTACGGCGGAGATGAATTTTGCGTCATTTTAAGGAAAAATCTTGAAAATACGAAAGCTCTGAATGCATCCTTTTCCGCACGTATAGAAAATCTGAGAAAAGAAGACAGCAGAATACCCTATGTTTCAATAGGATATGCGGAGTTTGAACCTAGGTCGCAGACGATGCAGGATGTGCTTGACGAGGCAGACAAAAAAATGTACGAAGCAAAAAGAAAAAGAAAAAGCGGACTTGCATAAAGACACTTTCTTTTTCCGAGGTTAGTATGAAAGATAAATTTAAAGGCACCGTGTATGCCTGCTTTATAGGCTACATTGTACAAGCAATAGTAAACAATTTCGCACCCTTGCTTTTTCTGACATTTGAAAAAGAATACGGAATTCCGCTAAGTCAGATCACAATGCTCATTACCTTCAACTTCGGTATTCAGCTTGTAATCGACTTGCTTTCCGCAAAGTTCATCGACAAAATCGGATACAGAACCGCCATAGTTGCGGCTCATGTTTTCAGCGCGGTCGGATTGATTTCGTTAACCTTCCTGCCGGGACTCCTTCCGAATGCATTCGCAGGACTTTTAATTGCAATTGTCATTTACGCAATCGGCGGCGGACTTATTGAAGTGCTCATAAGCCCCATTATGGAAAGTTGTCCGAGCGACAATAAAGAAAAAGCAATGAGCCTTCTTCATTCTTTTTACTGTTGGGGGCATGTCGGTGTTGTGGCTCTTTCAACGCTTTTCTTTGCAATATTCGGAATCGACAATTGGAAGATACTGGCTATCGTCTGGGCACTGATTCCGATAGCAAACGGCCTATTCTTTACCAAAGTTCCGATTGCTCCTTTAATTGAAGAAGGTGAAACCGGAATGACCATTAAAGAACTTGTCAAAAACTCCACTTTCTGGATATTGATGCTCATGATGGTATGCTCGGGTGCAAGCGAGCAGGGTGTCAGCCAGTGGGCTTCTACCTTTGCGGAAAAAGGATTGAACGTATCAAAAACAATCGGTGATTTGGCAGGTC
>CAZCPW010000161.1:0-3840 GCA_964499925.1 uncultured Lachnospiraceae bacterium | reverse complement strand
CTGATAAAGGAATGCTTCGACACCAAAATCGTAAATGACGGCGAATCCGCCCTTACCGCCTTTCCCGTATTTAATCCGGACCTCATCATTCTTGACCTGATGCTCCCGGGAATGGACGGCTATCAGGTATGCCGTGAACTTCGCTTAAAATCACAAGTCCCCATTATCATGCTTTCCGCAAAAGGTGAAGTATTCGATAAGGTCTTAGGACTTGAACTCGGTGCCGACGATTACATGGAAAAGCCCTTTGATACCAAGGAACTTATTGCAAGAGTAAAGGCTATTTTAAGAAGAACCGCTGTCGTTCCCGAGGAAACACCTGCCGTAAAGGAAGAAGTCGTATCCTACCACAACCTGACGGTCAACCTTACGAACTACAGTGTTACCTACAGAGGCAATCCGATTAAAATGCCGCCGAAAGAACTGGAAATGCTTTATTTCCTTGCTTCCAATCCGAACAGGGTCTTTACAAGAGAACAACTCTTAGATCAGGTCTGGGATTATGATTATGCGGGCGATTCAAAGACAGTGGACGTTCATATCAAACGTATACGCGAAAAGATTGAGGACGACGAAGAATGGCGTATTTCTACCATTTGGAAGGTCGGATACAAATTCGAAACCCTCTAAACGGGTGCATTTTCTTTGAAATACATCTGTTATTTAATATGCTTTAAACTATAATGTGCTTGCTCCTTTATGTAAGCCTTAGGAGATTGCTTTGAGAAAAACCCTTTATTTAAAATTTTTGGTAGCCTATATCATATTCGGCATTTTCGGGTTCCTGATTGTGAGTATTTTTATTTCTCAATACACTTACCAGAGGATGCTGAAAAATAAGGCTGCCACATTTTATAAAGAAGCAAATCTCATTGCCGAGACATATGCCTCGGACCTCTACAGTTCCAACCGTACCCTAAGTGAAGTAAAACAGCAAATCGATGAACTCGATTCTTTTTTTAATGCCACAATCTGGATTATCAACCCCTCGGGACGTATGGTACTTAGTTCCAAACTCCCCTTAAGTGTAGACGACTCCGTAATAATCGAAGGTTTTGACCCGACGATTACCGGAAGCTCGTATTACACGACCGGGACCTTCTTTGACTCCTTCGACGAAGAGGTTTTAAGCGTCTTTGCCCCGATTATCGCCGATTACAAGGTTAAAGGCTACGTGGTCATTCACTCGTCACTTCATGATATCTCAATGGAGTCGGACAGCTATCTTCAGATCTGCTATCTGCTGCTGATTATCCTTCTTGCTCTTTCGATGATAATTCTTTTCTTTTTCACCGAGATGGTCTATATCCCGCTAAAGAAGATCACCTACGCAACGGAACAGTACGCTTCGGGAAATCTGCATTATGAACTGAACGTTGAGGGCAACGACGAAATCGGCTACCTTGCCGCAACCCTTTCCTATATGGCAAGCAAGATTGCCCAGGGCGAGGACAACCAAAAGAAATTTATCGCAAACGTTTCTCACGATTTCAGGTCGCCCTTGACGTCTATTAAAGGGTACCTCGAAGCCATGCTTGACGGAACGATTCCGCCCGAAATGCACGAAAAATACATCGGCATCGTGTTAAGCGAAACCGAAAGACTTACCAAACTTACAAACGGGCTTCTTTCTTTAAACAACTTAAATACCGGCGGAATTGCCTTAGACATCACTGACTTTGATATCAACAACGCAATTCGCAAAACAGCATCTTCCTTTGAAGGCACCTGCATAAAGAAAAGCATCGGCATTGATCTGGTACTTACGGGGGATTTGCTCTTGGTGCATGCAGATGAAGACAAGATAAAACAGGTTCTTTATAACCTGCTCGACAATGCCATTAAGTTCTCTCCCGCAAACTCTTCCATCACGATAGAAACCACAGAGAAGCATTCGAAGGTATTTGTATCGGTCAAGGACCAGGGTATCGGCATTCCCAAGGACGACCAGAAGCTTGTATTTGACCGTTTCTATAAGTCCGACCTTTCAAGAGGTAAGGATAAAAAAGGAACAGGCCTTGGCCTGTCCATTGTAAAAGAAATTATTATGGCTCATAACGAGCACATAAATGTCATCAGTACGGAAGGTGTCGGTTCGGAATTCGTGTTCACACTTCCAAAGAGCGAAGAAGAATAATTAAAAATCTTCTTTTGTAGCCTCATACATTGCTATACTTGCCGCTATCGGCAGGTTAAGGCTGTCTATTCTGTCCGAATGCGTAATAATAACAGATGTTCCCTCATTCAAAAATGAATCCGGAAGTCCGGTTGCCTCATTTCCGAATATCAAAGAATATGGCTTAGTAACCTTAAGCTCCGAAAGTTTCTTTTGCGCTTTAAGCATAAAAGGATACATATTTCGCGCGCCTACGGCTTCTTTATACTCATTAAAATCAGGAAAAACAGATATATTCAGATGAAATACCGCACCCATGGATGCCCTTACGGTCTTTGGATCAAAATGGTCCACGGCGGGAGTAATGATGACAAGGTCGGTGATTCCAAAGCCGGCGGCGCTTCTCATAATCGTTCCCATATTGCCCGCATTTGAAGGGTTGTGAAGCACCACGTGATTAGTATCTTTCCTGACCGGACGGTTAAATTTCTTAAACTCCCCTATTACGAAGCAATTTTCTTTTTGCGAGAGAATATTGAATGGCTTATCCGAATATTCAACGGGAACTCTTAAACTTTGACAAAGCTTTAAAAGTTTGTCATAAGACTCGCCGTGCTGCATCTCCGAATGGATATAAACCTTTAAAGCATATTCAGGCGCAAATTTAAGTAATTCGAATGTTAATGTTATTCCGAGTGCGTAGGAGTTTTCGTCTTCCCTTTTATACCGTTTCATTTACCTTCGCTTCTTTCCTGACAAGTGAAAAAATCAAAATACCGATTCCGATTATCAAAGTAAAGATTCCGTAGAACTGCGATGTCGAAAGGCTTCCGACGGTTCCGCGGTTGTCGTTTCTGAGCATTTCGATAAAGAACCTTCCGATGCTGTAAAGGATTAAATAAACTGCCGTTACAACACCCTTTTTCTTTGTCCTTGATACTATAAAAATAAGGATTGCGGCATTAATGAAGTTGCCGGCTGCGGAGATTAGCTGTGTCGGAACAAGCTTTACGTTGTTCGGAGCATAAAGGGAATTCTTAAAGGTGATTCCGATGAAGGAATCCGTCGGTCTTCCGTAGCAGCAACCCGCAAAGAAACATCCGAGTCTTCCGAAGCCCTGAGCAATCGCAACCGAAGGAATGGCCAGCTCTAAATATTCAAGGAAGTCAACCTTCTTGATCTTGGTGTAAATAAGCACCGAAATGATTCCTCCGGTGATTCCGCCGTATACCACAAACCCGCTTGAAGAAAAAATCGAAACCGGGTCTTTAATAAAGCTTTCCCACTCAACTATACAATACATAATCTTCGCACCGAGAAAGCCGAAAATTGCGGAACAAAAGACTATTCCGTAAATGATATCGTCGTTAAGACCTCTTTTCTTTGCGCGAAAGCTTGCAACCAAAAGCGCTGCAATAAGCCCCATCGCAATGCATGCCCCATAGCCGTGAATCGTCACCGGCCCAATATGTAACCAATCGTTGTACACTATATCACTCCTTATACTGTATATTCGTTTCGCTTGCGAAACGTTTGCGCCGAGCGCAGTCGCTTTAGCGACAATTGCCTCTTGAGCGAGTGAGCATCTTTGGCACGTAGTGCCTTTTTTTGCTATATAGGTGATTGCGGAGCAATTTCCTATATAGCTAAAAAGGCTTTGGCAATTTTTTGCCAAAGCCTTCAAAATTTACCCTAATAATTTACTCCATATTTGCCTTAATGCA
>CAZCPW010000160.1:0-3849 GCA_964499925.1 uncultured Lachnospiraceae bacterium | reverse complement strand
GACGAAAAGTCAACCGACAATGCTTTGTCCAGGGCAAAGAGCAAGTTAAAAAAGAGATTTAATCCATAGGAGGAAACGGACATGAATTTTGAAGATATTACGGAAAAGATTTCGGATGCAAGCGCAAAGGCCATTTCAAAGGGCAAGGCAGCAAAGGAAGTTGTTTCTTTAAAGGCTGAGCTTAATACCTGCGAGGATATGATCAAGCGCTCCTATCTAAATATCGGAAGAAAGTTTTATGAGCAAAACGCAGGTAAGGAAGTTGAGCCCGAGTATGCAAAGAGCATGAAGGAAATTGAGAATGCCAAGAAGGCAATAGAAGAGCTTAACAACAAGATTGCCGAAATAAAGGCAAAGGCATAACCTTTTGTAACGAAAAATTAAACAAAAATCGGTAAAAACCCCCTTGTATTTGTGCGTCGTTATGTTAAACTCGCTTACGTACACCAACTTTTATTTACCGTGAGGTATATATATGGCACACAAACAAAATACTTTTCCGATGACGAAGTTTGAATGGCTTTGGACCAACATGCAGGGTGCCAGAGTTATGTTCGTATTCGCAATGTTAGGAACCGTAGCTTATAACGTTTTACAGCTTACGGTTCCTTTTGTTACTTCAAAACTTGTGGATATGTTCCTTTCGGGTGACGATGCCGCCTATAACAGGGCAAACAATCTGCCTGCCTTTTACAATCTCCTGATTGCCATGATAGGCATTACGGTTATCAGAGTTATAATTGTGTATCTTGACTGCATGGCTTATGAGCATGTATCCCAGAGAGCACTCTACAGGATCAGAAATTTCATATACGACAAGATTCAAAGACAGGATATGAAATTTTATTCTACCTATCGTACAGGTGATTTGATGACCAGAGTGACCGGCGACCTTGATGCCTGCAGACATATGATTGCCTGGGTCATCAGGATGATCATCGAGTCATTTTCTTTGTACTTTGCTGCGGCAATATATCTGATGACGATTAACTGGAAGCTTGCGCTTTCAATCCTGTTAATATCACCTTTTATCTTTTTAATAATCGTTAAATTTAAAAATAATGTCGCTCCCATGCACCAGAGTCTTCGTGAGAAGCTTGCCGGAATGAACACCTATGCACAGGAAAATATTTCCGGTAACCGTGTAGTTAAGGCTTTTGCGAGGGAGGACTACGAGATAGCGAAGTTCGACGTGTCAAATGCCGACTATCGCGACACCAATAAGAAGACACAGATGGTCTGGATTAAGTACTATCCTTACGTTGAATCGTTTGCAAACCTTTTAAGTGTGGTACTCGTGCTGCTGGGCGGCCTTTTCCTCATAAACGGCGAACTCACGATGGGTGAGTATGTTGCATTCTCAGGCCTTATTTGGGCGATTGCAAACCCCATGCGCAACATGGGCAATATCATGAACGAGTTCCAGCGTTTCGATGCTGCTTCCACGAAGGTCATGGAAATTTATTTTTCCGAGCCTGAAATCGTGGATAAAGAAAATGCAGTTTCCCATCCTGAACCCTTCAAGGGACGCATTGAGTTTAAGCATGTTTCATTTCAGTATGCGGACGGAAATCTTCCGGTTCTTAAGGATATTTCGTTTACGGCTGAGCCCGGAGAGACTGTTGCCATAATGGGTGAGACGGGCTGCGGCAAGACTTCCCTTATAAATATGATTCCGAGATTTTACGAGCCCACGGAAGGTGAGGTCTTGATAGACGGAGTAAACGTCTCCGATTACAAGCTTCACGAGCTCCGAAAGAACATCGGACTTGCCACTCAGGATGTGCTGCTTTATTCGGATACCATTGAGGGAAATATCGCATACGGCGTGAGCCACCTGACTCAGGATCAGGTTGTTAAGTTTGCAAGATATTCGCAGGCTTCGGAGTTCATAGCAAAGATGCCGGAAGGATACGATACCATTGTCGGAGAGAGAGGCGTAGGACTTTCGGGCGGTCAGAAACAAAGAATTTCTCTGGCAAGAGCCCTGGCAATCGAACCGTCAATTCTGATACTCGACGATACGACCTCCGCTGTTGATATGGAGACGGAAAAACACATTCAGGAAGCACTGAAGGAACTTGACTTTACCTGCACGAAGATCATCATCGCACAGCGTATTTCAACTACCAAGACGGCGGACAAGATCTTAGTACTTCAGGACGGACGCATTTCCGAGTGCGGCTCTCACGAAGAACTGATAAAGAAAAAAGGCTACTATTACGAACTTGTAAAGCTTCAGACAGGGGGTGAAATGTAATGGCATCGAAGAATACCTATAAGGTTGATGAAACCCTCGAAGAAGAATTTAATATAAAGCATCTGTTGCTTGCTTCAAAGTACATAAAGAAATATTTAAAGAAGATGCTTTTTGCCATTGCGATAAGTGCAATCGGCGGAGCCGCAGGCTTACTTGCCCCGATTATTACGCAGAAGGCTCTTGATGAAGCAATTCCCGACAAGAATGTAAGGTATTTGCTCGTGCTGGTTGCCCTGCTTGTCGGAGTTTATGTCGTGAGTGTTGTTTTTTCCACAATCCGATCAAGAATAATGGTGAATGTAAGCCAGAACATCATTTACGACATCAGAAAGGATTTATTCGCACATTTACAGAAGCTGTCCTTCCAGTACTATGATGACAGACCGCACGGAAAAATCCTCATAAGGGTTGTAAACTATGTAAACTCCGTGTCCGATATGCTTTCAAACGGACTCATAAACGTAATACTTGAGATTATCAACCTTATCTTTATCGTAGTATTCATGTTTATGGTTGACGTACAGCTTTCCCTCGTGGTAATGTGCGGCGTGCCGATACTTGCCGTATTCATGTTCTGGATAAAGGGAAAACAGCGTCGCGCATGGAGAGCAGTTTCCAATAAGAATTCAAACCTTAACGCATATCTTCAGGAAAATATCGTCGGTGCAAGAATCACACAGATATTTGCAAGAGAAGACGAGAACGCCGAGATTTTTGCGGGACTTTCAAACGATTGCCGTACTACCTGGTTTCAGGCGGTCAGATGGAGCAACCTTGTATGGCCCGGCATTGATACGATTTCGGTATTTGTAAGAGCTGCGATTTATTTATTCGGAATCATTATCTTCATCGGCTTTGACAAGTCGGTAGGTACGATTGTTGCAATTTCGGGCTATGCCAGCAGATTTTGGCAGCCCATTATGAACCTGGGCAATATTTTCAACAATTTCATCAATAATATGGCATATCTTGAACGTATATTTGAAACCATGGATGAAAAAGTAACGGTTGACGACTGTGAGGATGCAACCGAGATGCCTCCCATTAAGGGCGCCGTTACCTTTGAAAATGTTCACTTCAGCTATGAACCGGGAAAGGAAATCCTGCATGATGTTTCCTTTAGCGTAAAGCCCGGCGAAAGCGTAGCCCTGGTAGGACCGACAGGTGCCGGAAAGAGCACGATTGTAAACCTTGTTTCGAGGTTTTACAATGTTGATTCGGGCCGTGTCCTTATTGACGGAGTCGATATTTCGAAGGTTACTCTTAAGAGCCTTCGTTCGCAGATGGGTATAATGCTTCAGGACTCGTTCATTTTCTCGGGTACCATCGAGGACAATATCCGTTACGGAAAGCTCGATGCCACTCTTGACGAGATAAAGAAAGCAAGCGATACGGTTTGCGCGTCTGCCTTTATAGAGAAGTTTACGGACGGTTACAAGACGGAGGTTAAGGAAAGAGGTTCACTTTTAAGTCAGGGGCAGAAACAGCTGATTTCATTCGCAAGAACCCTTCTTTCGGATCCTGCAATTTTGGTGCTTGACGAAGCTACCTCAAGTATCGATGTTCAGACCGAGAAAGCGCTGCAGCAG
>CAZCPW010000159.1:0-3885 GCA_964499925.1 uncultured Lachnospiraceae bacterium | reverse complement strand
AGCGACGAAAGAAAAAGAAAAAAATCAAAGATTATTCGTGCTTTTTAATAATATTGCCCTTGCCCTTGTATATCGAGTGTTCCGGCACCACACCGCGAACAGCCGAAGTAGGGTAAACATTTGAAAACTTTCCTATAACGGTTCCGGGATTAAGGACCGAATTGCATCCTACTTCAACGTTATCTCCAAGCATGGCTCCGAACTTCTTAAGCCCGGTTGCAATGTCTTCGCCCTCATTGTGAACTACGACGTTTAACTTGTCGCTCTTAACGTTTGAGGTAATCGAGCCTGCACCCATGTGCGCCTTAAATCCCAAAATCGAATCACCTACATAATTGTAATGCGGAACCTGAACCTTATTAAAAAGAATAACATTCTTAAGCTCTGTGGAATTTCCGACTACGCAGCCTGCTCCGACAAGAGCGTTCCCTCTTATGAAGGCTCCCGGACGGACTTCCGTCTCGGGTCCGATTATGCAGGGGCCTCCGATATAGTTGTTCGGATATATCTTTGCCGTCTTGCTGATCCAGACATTATCGCCCTTGTAATCATACTCATCCTTTGAAAGCTTGGGCCCAAGTTCGAGAATAAAATCCTTGATATGTGCAAGTGCCTCCCACGGATACTCGAAACTGGAAAGAAACTCTCCCGCTGCGCTTTCTTCAAGCGTATATAAATCCTTAATCCTGATGTTTGCCATAACTCTCTCCTTTTTAATTGAAATCATTTAATTGAAATCAAAAATTACTTTAAAATCATCGTCAAGCTTTAAAGCCGCGTCAAACGGTTTACCCGCTTTGCTCATAAAGCCTGAAAGCTTTTCCGTTTTTTTATCCTTTAAAAGACTTTCAAACTCCTCATTTGAAAGCATCCTGCCGGCTATCTTACCTATGTAAAAAGAACACCCTTCACCCGCGCTTACATTGTTTGCGCACTTATAGCCGAATCTGTTCTTTATGATTGAGGCTCCGCACTTAGGGCACTTAATGCCCTCAACCACTTCGTCGGTATCCTCAAATACAAATTTGCAGCCTGTGACCTTTCCGTCTTCGTCCCTGTCAAGTGAAAGGCGAGCCGAGAACTTTGAACCCTTCTTGGATTTAAAATCGGAAATCGTATCGGTTGTTCCGGTACTTAACAGTTGCTTTAATTCTTCGAGTTTAAGAGTATGCCCCGCTATCTTTCCGTTTAAGTTAAAGTTGCATCCTTTTTCTTTATCATTGCGGTCAAAGCCTGAACACCCATAGCCAAAGGAAGTCTTTACAAGGCCCTTACCGCACATCGGGCAGGAAACGTCCTTAATCATTTTAACCTCAACATTTTCAAAGTCAAAGGCTATTTCCGTGCGATTTATCTCTTCGTTCTTTTTAAGTGTAAGGCAGGCATCGAATTTCTTACCGGCTTTGCTCTTAAAGCCCCTGATTGTTTTGGTGGAGCCTTTTGTCAGGAGATCGTTTACATCACCTAAGGTTAAAGCTTTTCCCGCAACCTTGCCGATGAAAAATTTACAGGAATTTTCATCATCCTTATTGTTGTGCTCACACACATAATTTTCCGAAAGCATCACAATCCGTCCTCCGCAGTCAGGGCAAACGCACCCTTCCATGTACTCCGGACCGACGTTTGAAAAATCGAAATTTATATTGAATTTCCCTTCTTCGTCCTTTACAAGCTTTAAAGCCGCCTTAAAAGGTTTGCCGTTCTTGCCTGTAAAATCCGAAAGCACAGCTGTTTCGCCGGTTTCAATAAGCTTAATGAAATCTTCCTCGGAAATATCCTTTCCTGCAATCTTTCCGAGAGCGAATTTACACTTAATATCCTCATTTCTGTAGTTTGAACAGCCGTAACCGAATGAAGTCTTGTTAAGCTCACCGCCGCAGGCGGGACACTTAATGCCCAAAGGTCGTATCGCCGCAAGTCCCTTCGATTCTTCGGTGGTAAATTTATTGATGTTTAAGGCAATCTGAGAAGTCAAATCGTTTGAAATCATCTTCGAGGTTTCTCTTCGGATATAGTCTTCAAGCTTTGCCCTGTAAACTGCGTCATCAATCGTGCCGTTTGTGATTCCGTCAAGTCCCATTTCCCAGTTTGCCGTCATCTCGGGATTAAGCAGCGTAGGCACGGATAAAAAAACAACCTCGTAAACCATTTCTCCGAGTCTTTCCGGAGAAATAATCTGTGTCTTTTGATTTTGATTTAAATACTTGATGCGAACAAGTTTCTCTAAGATTTCGCCTCGCGTTGCACTGGTACCGATACCGGACTTTTTAATCTGCTCTCTGAGCTCTTCGTCCTCTATCAGGTTTCCTGCATTTTCCATTGCAAGTATAAGGTTTCCCGAAGTATAACGCTTTGGCGGTGAAGTCTTGCCTTCTTTTATCTCATACCCCGATACAGAAACAACATCGCCTTTTTTAAGGGTCTCCGCTATTTTGATAAGATCTTCTTTTGATATCGTTTCATCGGATTCGTCATCGTCGTTCTTACCCTGAGGTATCCCCGAAACTTCCATAAACCCTGGCTTTACAAGCACCTTTGCCGAGGTAAAGAAACTCTCTGTATCGACTTTTACCGTTACTTTGACGTTTTTGTACTCAGCCGGAGGGTAAAATATCGACAGAAATCTCCTGCATATGAGCAGGTAAACCTTCCTTGCAAGCTCGGACAGATTGGAGAAAGAACCGGTCTGTCCCGTGGGAATTATCGCATAGTGATCGGTGACTTTTGAATCATCCGTATACTGCGTATTTTCAAGGCCTTTATATAATCCGTTATCAAGAACATTCTTTGCAAAAGCCGAAAGTTCGGAAACTCTTAAAAGTCCGTTTAAATTTTTGTTTATCTCCTTGCAGACTGCCTTTGTGAGAACTCTTGCGTCGGTACGCGGATAGGTCGTAAGCTTTTTCTCATAAAGTTCCTGAGCCACATCAAGTGTTTGCTGAGGGCTTATTTTAAAAAGCTTTGAGCATTCGGACTGAAGCTCCGCAAGGTTAAAAAGAAGCGGCGCTTTTTTCTTTGAATTACCCTTTTCTACGGAATCTATTAAAGCCTCTTTCCCGGACAGTTCGGAAATAAGCGTCTTTGCGCTATCTTCTTTTTTAAAGCCGTTTTCTTTATACAAAAGCGGCGAATCGACATACTTTGAAGGAGCTGCCGCCTTCCATTCGCCCGAAAGCTTACCGTCATGGAAGCTCCCGATTACCCTGTAAAACGGCGTTTCCACAAAGTCCCTTATCTCGCGTTCGCGCCTTACGACCATGCCGAGGACACAGGTCATAACACGTCCCACGGCAATTGCCGAATAGCTCTTTGTGGCAGCCGCATCATTTAACAAACGCCCGTATTTGACGGAAAGTGCTCTTGAAAAGTTAATTCCAAGCGCATAATCCTCAATCGTACGCATGATTCCGGATTTACCGAGCAGGGCATAATCCGACATGGGCTTTGCTTCTCTGAGTCCACGCTTTATTTCTTCATCGGTCTGTGAATCAATCCAGACGCGAAGTTCTGTCATCCCGGGCCTTACGCCTCCGTAAGAACGGATATTTTCTTCAATCGTCTGTCCTTCTTTTCCGGAGTCTCCTGCCCAGTAGACGGTATCAATATCATCTCTGTGAAGGAGCTTGTTTACCACCTCGTACTGGTCTTTCGAACTTTCAAGAACACCGTATTTGTAATCCTTAGGAAGAAACGGAAGATCTTCAAGGCGCCAGGATTTATACTTTTCATCGTAGCTTTCCGGATAAAGCATTCCTACCAGATGACCGAAACACCAGGAAATCACATATTCATTATTTTCAATAAAACCTTTCCCGTTGCCGCTTACATTAAGTACCCTTGCAAAATCTCTGGCAACGGAAGGTTTCTCCGTAATTATCAGTTTTT
>CAZCPW010000158.1:707-3896 GCA_964499925.1 uncultured Lachnospiraceae bacterium | reverse complement strand
CATACTGGTATGCGTTGATGGTAAGCGGATCTTCTTCGCAGAGAGCCTTCATGCCACCCTGAGGCATTGAGAAGGGGTTGTGGCAGAATTCGATTTCACCGGATTCTTCACCGATTTCATACATGGGGAAGTCTACAATCCAGCAGAATTCATATCTTTCTTTACTGAATACATTGTCGCATACGCTTCCGAAGGTCTTGATAACGGCACCTGCGGTCTTTAATGCGGGAAGCTTCTTGCCTGCGGAAACTGCTACAAAGTCACCATTCTTAAGATTCAAAGCCTTGATGACGTCTGCCTTTCTATCCTGTAAGAACTTTGCGATTCCACCGACGAGTTCACCGTTATCGTCAAGTCTGAACCAGTAAACCTTGCTTGCAGTAGTAACAAAGACTTTATCACAAAGAGCGTCGATTTCCTTACGGGTCTTTGTAAATGCGGGAATCTTAACTGCCTTTATGAGATTGTCATTAAAGGGCTCAAAGCCACAGCCTGAAAGGACATCGGTCACATCGGTGATGGTCAGGTCAATTCTTAAATCGGGCTTGTCGGAACCATAGGTCTCCATTGCGTCATTATATGCAATACGTCTGAAGGGAGCCTTGGATGCCGTGCTGTAGGTTCCGTATTTTTCAAAGATAGGAGGAAGCACATCCTCGATTACACTGAAGACATCCTCCTGAGAGGCAAAGGCCATTTCCATATCGAGCTGATAGAACTCTCCGGGAGAGCGGTCCGCACGTGCGTCCTCGTCTCTGAAGCAGGGAGCAATCTGGAAATATCTGTCAAAGCCGGAGGTCATGAGCAGCTGTTTAAACTGCTGAGGTGCCTGCGGAAGAGCATAGAACTTTCCGGGATGGTTTCTTGAAGGAACGAGATAGTCTCTTGCACCTTCAGGGCTCGAAGCCGTCAGTATGGGAGTGGTAATCTCAAGAAAATCATGTGCCATCATGGCTGCTCTTAAATCGGCTACGATTTTGGAACGAAGAACGATTTTCTTTTTAACTTCGGGATTTCTCAAGTCTAAGTATCTGTATTTTAAGCGGGTATTTTCGTCGGCTTCCTTGGAACGGTTGATTTCGAAGGGAAGTTCATTGTAAATGCACTTTCCGAGTACTTCAACCTTACTCGGTACGACTTCGATGTCTCCTGTAGGAATCTTTGGGTTCTTGCTGGAACGTTCTCTTACCTCGCCTTCAACAAGGAGAGTCGATTCACAGTTGACGCTTAAAAACTTCTCCATCATTTCCTCGGTCTCGGGAACAATCTGAGTGGTGCCGTAAAAATCCCTTAATACGACGAAGCCCAGGTTCTTGCTGACACGGCGGATATTCTCATACCAGCCGACAAGCGTTACCTTTTTCCCGACATCGCTTAATCTTAATTCATTGCAATTGTGTGTCCTTGACTGTATCATATAGCCTCCAATAGTTTGTCGGATTAAAAATCATCACGCATTATCGTACCTTTTTTGCATCTAAAAATCAACAGTATTTGCCAATTCGAGGAATAATTGATAGTATATTGGTGAGTGGCCATAACGAAGGGAGGTAGTATGAAAGACAAACGATTTGCGACATTTTCCATACGTTATTTTTCTGCCGCCTTTTTGATCGGAATTTTCATTTTCCTTCTTTTTACAAAGCTTGTTAAGAACAATTTCGAAGAAAAAATCGAGGAAAATATTGATTTTGTCACGGGAAGAATAGAAACTTACGAACAATTGAC
This sequence comes from uncultured Lachnospiraceae bacterium, assembly GCA_964499925.1. Lineage (GTDB taxonomy): Bacteria > Bacillota > Clostridia > Lachnospirales > Lachnospiraceae > UBA1258. Next base: position 2,168 of record CAZCPW010000158.1, on the reverse strand, counting down.
GGCAGATAATCAGGCGGCAATTTCGATAGAGTTTCTTTTTGCGGGCTTCCCCTTTGAATCAAACGGCATTATCGTGGTGGCCGATATGAAGAGGGTTGTGGCTTCAAATGAAAATGACTTAATCGGGACGAGCCTTGAATCGTTTCGCAGCAGCTATCAGATTGAGTATGAGATAGATTCAAAGATTTTGAGGGTGAGAACCGGTACAGGCTTATGCTACGGTGCCGTGTCGAATGCCAGTGGGTATACGGTTTATGTTTTTTATCCGTCGCGTGAGATTTTAAGTGAAAGAACAGAGGCCGTTACCACCTATATATTCGGCGCCATCATTCTCTATCTGGTGTCCGTGATCATCAACAGTTCGACCGAGAAAGCGAACCTGCAGCAGAGTCAGAAAAAGATTCGAATCATTAAATCACTGGGTGTTATTTATTCATATATCTGCATTGTAAATATCAGAAAGCATACCATAGAAATCCTGCGTGCGAAAGGTATTTCCTCGGAAGATCAGAGCAAGCATCCCTTTGACGGAGAAATGCAGCGTCGCCAGATTGATACGCTGATAGACCCGGAATACAGTGAAGAGTTTGAAAAGTTTGTTGATTTTGACACGGTTGAGGAGAGATTAAAGGACCAGGTATGCCTAAGCTTCACGGCAAAGCGCAGGGACGGAGGTTTTTCACTCTTCCTCATCATTCCTCAGAAATACGACGAATCGGGCAGACTTTTAAATGTAATCATATGCTTGAGAGATGTCACAAAGCAGATGCAACAGGAAGAAAAAACCTTAGACGAACTTTCAAAGGCCTTGGAGAGTGCCGAGGAAGCAAACAAGGCAAAGACCGTGTTCCTAAGCAATATGTCGCATGACATCAGGACCCCGATGAATGCGATTGTAGGATTTTCTTCGCTTGCAGCCGACAATATCGATGACAGAGAGAAGGTCATTGACTATCTTCAAAAGATTAGGACTTCGAGCGACCATCTTTTAAGCCTGATAAATGACATCCTTGACATGAGCCGCATAGAGAGCGGAACCGTCAAGGTAGAAAGAAACGAAATCGATATTCTTCAAACCATTGATGACGTGTGCAAGATAACGGGCGAAAGCTTCAGGACTAAAGGAATTAACTTAAGTGTCAATACCGAAGGTGTTGTTCACAAGGATGCAATAACCGATAAATTAAGGCTGGATCAGGTACTTTTGAATATCGTCGGAAACGCCTGCAAATTTACTCCGGAAGGCGGAGATGTTTCGATAACGGTTACGGAAGGAAATGCCGCAAACAGGGAACATGCCATGTACTGTTTTGTGATAAAAGACAACGGAATCGGCATGTCGGAGGAATATTTAGATCATATATTTGAATCATTTTCAAGAGAAAGAACCGTTACCGAATCGGGAATCGAAGGCTCGGGCCTCGGAATGGCGATTACAAAAAATATCGTCGATTTGCTCGG
>CAZCPW010000158.1:0-697 GCA_964499925.1 uncultured Lachnospiraceae bacterium | reverse complement strand
GAGAGATTAACGTGTCAAGCGTCAAAGGCAAAGGCACGGAATTTACCGTAAACATTCCGATGCGCCTGTGCATGGAAACAGTCGGAACGACAGAGCATAAGAGCGGCAGAAAGAAAGTCGGAAACATAAGACGCCACGAAGGCAAGAGAGTACTTCTTTGCGAGGACAATGAGTTAAATCGCGAAATTGCAGAAGAAATCCTCAAAAAGGCGGGAATAGAGGTTGATTCCGTACCTGACGGAGTCTGTGCCGTAAGCTGCATGGCAAATGCCCCGGATGACAAGTACGATGCAATACTCATGGATATCCAGATGCCGAGAATGGACGGATACACCGCTACCAGAGAAATCCGCACCTTATCTAGCAACAAAAAGGCCAACATTCCCATCATCGCCATGACAGCAAATGCCTTCGAAGAAGACAGACGCAAGTCCTACGAAGCCGGCATGAACGCCCACATCTCCAAACCCATCGATATAGGTACAATCCTGGATGCGTTCGATATGGTGGGGATATAGAAAAATATAATGTGAATTTCGGGAACAAAAAAGGATTGCTCAAATAATTAGAGCGTTTTCTTTGTGCGCCGTGGAGATGAGACTTAAAATCGTGGAAGCCTCTGCTGAACACGATTTTGATTTAAAAGGCTCATCGGAACGGTCGGCGCATCGAAAACGCGAAATTGTTTGAGCAATCC
>CAZCPW010000157.1:0-3900 GCA_964499925.1 uncultured Lachnospiraceae bacterium | reverse complement strand
GTGGACATTCGTAAGGAAAAAGAAAAACTGCTCAGAACATTTATACTGTCCTGAGCAGATACATTTAATGTAAGCAAACCAACCTATCGATTCTTAATTTCATTTATCTTTGAGAGCACATCCTCCGCAGACGTAAACAAGATCCCCGTTCCGCCGTTATCGGTCCACTCTTTAATGTTCTTTGCAAGATCGTCTATAAGTATATATTCCAGACCCTTGCAATAGTTTTTCTTTTCTTCGCGATAGACAATATTAACCTTCAAATCTTTCGAAAGCAGCCTGTGTGCCCAATTTGCTTTGTCTGTGCCGGAATTTTTAATCCCTCTGTGAGGCTTGGGTATGCCGCTTAAGATTTCGCACTTTTCTCCGTATTCATTTGCAAGGGCTTCAAACATTTTAAGAGCTCCCGGCATGGGCTCAAGCTTATCGTAGAAGTGTTCCACTTCTTTGACCTTCAGCCACATTTCATCGTCCTGAGCCGGTGTCTTGGACTCCTGATCCAAAGGTTCTATTCCGCAAAGTTCCCTAATTCCTCTGTTGAAATCGGCAAGTACTCCGTCCATGTCGAAATATATCTTCTTTATCTCCATATAAACCTCTAAATCTTAATTTGAACCCATTTTCCCTGCCTGAATCTGACAGTTGCAAAAATAAACCGCGACAACTGGTCTCCGAGCACTCCGAGCCAGATACCGATAATGCCGAACCCCAAGGTATAGCCGAACAGGTAAGAAACAACGGTACGGATAATCGTAACGCTGACCGTGGATGCAATCGCCGTGTAAAGTGTATCTCCGGCACCCCTTAAGCACCCCATATAAATAACCTGGCAGATTTGGAATACCACTACAAAGATAATGACTCGCGAGATTCCGACGCCGATTGAGACAATTTCTTCTTCCTCAAAGAAGAGACCAAAGAGCCACCTTGCGCCGAAGAAATATATGCAAACAAGGCATACTGCAATAGACGCGCCGATTAAACGGCATGTACGTCCGTATTCTTTGGCAAGATCCGGATTCTTTTCGCCCAAGCTCCTTCCTATTAAAGCCACAGCCGTTGACTGAAGTCCGTCTCCGAAGGAAAAAGAAAGACTCATGATATTCATGCCGACCTGGTGAGCTGCCATTGCGTTTGTGCCCTGGTCGGCGGCCATGATGGCAGTCAGCATAAAGCCGATTCTCATCAGCACCTGTTCAAAGAACACGCTGTAGCCGACACGCACGAGCTGTACAAAAGCGGTAAGGTTCGGCTTGATCTTTTCCTTAATAATATAAGGAATGCTGATAAAATTGTCCTTCTTGAACAGCGAAGCCACACTCATAATGCAGGCAACAATCGTTCCGAGGACGGTTGCGATTGCGGCGCCCTGAATACCGAGTGCAGGAAAACCGAAATGACCGTTAATCAGCAGGTAATTGAAAATAATGTTTATCGTGTTTGAGGTCACGTTTGTACGCATCGTAATCTTGGTATTGCCCGCTCCGCGCTGTGCCGAGTTGATGCCCATCTGAATGCAGTTGAAAATCATACCGCCCATAATAATTCGGAAATATGCGACTGCTCCTTCGTGAGTGTCTTCGGTGGATCCGCACATTCTCATGATAGGACTTGCGAAGGCCACAAAAACAATACTGAAAATTACAGCGGCAAGGGCGACAAAGATAAGCGAAGTAAGAAGTATCTCATTTGCCGAGGTCTTTCTTTTTTCACCTCTCCTTCGCGCAACAAGAGCGGAAATAGATACGTTTAAGGCAAAAAACAAAGCAAGCCCCAAAAGCTTGGGCTGTGTGGTAAGGCCTACGGCGGCAACCGCGGCCGAGCCCAGGGAACTTACCATCAATGAGTCTATAAGTCCCGCAAAGGCTACGAAGAAAGACTCTACAATGGCGGGCCAGGCCATGTTGAGCGTAATTTTCAAAGTTTCTTTATGATAATTGTTCTTTATCTGTTGCAGTTTTTCTTTCATATTAATATTACCCTTTAAAGATACGGAGGTATTATAACACTTTATTTTTCACATAGAAATCCGGAACATTTAAAACTTTGTACACCTTTTGTCTCCGGAAACATGTTATACTTCAATCAAATAAAACAAAAAAGGAGAAAAGCAATGCCCTTACCTCGTAATTTAACTTCACAATTTGCTTTTGAACAAAGATACGTAAATCCTTACGTCGGCGGTAACGCTTATGAACTTGTAAGAACAGCTCTCATCGACTTAAGCGACGATCCCAATTATGTTCCTTTTAATTATGACGACATTCCCGATTACTTATATTTCTCGCAGGATGAGACTCGGTTGTATTCGACTCTGAATGATCACTACAAAAATGACGGAACACTCAGTAAGTATTTAAATGAATTCAACCGGGGTTCTCAGGATGAACCGTATTTTACGGACAAAGAAAGTTACAAGTCATTCATGGAGCGTTTTTATGATTTTCTGTGTAAGAAAATTTGGGAAGCCCTGCAGCAGAAATATCCCGACTCACCGGATTTTGAGATGCCCTATTATCCTATTAACTATGAGCCCGTCAAGCTCAGAACCGAAGAAGATAAACAGGAATCAGACGATACCATGGATTCCGTTTCGGGCCTGATAAGCAAGAATCGTCTTACTCTTCCCGAAGGTGTCAATCTTGACGCAATTAGGAAAAAAATTGAATTTTTGCAGGAACGTGTCGGCATTGAAAAAACCATTAAAGCTCCTACTTTGACTGATAAAGCGCGCATCTACTTACAGAACCGTATGCATTTTAAGGATTCGTTAAAGGAATTGGACGAAATCCTTGCACCCGGTCTTACCAAAGGAGAAAATGCACCCTTTGATGAAGCATATTATTCGTCGCTTATTGACTATCGCATAGATATAACCAACGTCCTTGCAGAACGTTTAAAGGTAATTCGCGATATCAATTTGACTTCACCCGAAAAAGGTAATGTCGAAAAGATGATGGGTGAACACTTCGCACTTCCGAAGAGCACCATTGAATTCAGAAACAATGCTCTCGCTAAGCTTATCAGATGCCGTGAAGAATTACTTGCATCGGACCACTTCTTCCAGAAGAGTTCTCAGGAATTCAAGGATATGAAGGCTGCACTTGATATCGCAATCGGAAGCATTCGCAGCATAAAGAAAGCAAGTTTCGATAAGATTGATGCCAAGTCAATACGTAACAGCATCGAAGCTCAGTTAAATAATGTATCCGAAAAGACCAATCTCTACCTCATATACAAGGAAGACGGCCCCACCGGACTCTTCGGCGCATCAAGAGTTGCCGCGGCAAAGAGCATCCGCGATGCAATCCGCAGCCTCACCCCTGCGCCGAAAGAAAGCAAGATTATAAGCGACTGTAAAGACAATATCAAGGATATATTCGGAAAGGCAAAAGCAATCGTTCCCGAAAACACGGACTTCAATCTTTCCGAAGCATCACAAAAAATTGCCGGATACATCGCGCCCTGCAGCGGTACGAATTTGGAGCGTTTCAAGGCTTTCTACATGTTCAACGAGGATTTTGAAAGGGACTATGCCTTTGCGAAGAACAATCGTATCGACCTTGTGCTCGATTATTTAAAGCACCCCAATGAAGCTGACACATTAAAGAACCGTGTTGATGTTACAAAGAACAATTACAAGCCCGTTCAGGATGCAAAGAGTGACGACTTCGTTGATACCAAAAATGCTCTCGGATATCGCTATGTAGGTGCTTCCTATGCCATCAAGGGCTTGATTGACAAGATGATGGGCAAGAAGACTCCTGACGTTGATACAGTACTCTTGGGAGAACTGACAAAATCACTCAACGAGGATATAAAGGCAATAAAGGACGTTAAACTTGACCCAAGCTTTAAGACAAAGATTTACGAAAACACCAAGTATGCCAAAGCGGCAAT
>CAZCPW010000156.1:0-3904 GCA_964499925.1 uncultured Lachnospiraceae bacterium | reverse complement strand
TCTTTTTTAACTTGCTCTTTGCCCTGGACAAAGCATTGTCGGTTGACTTTTCGTCCTTTGAAAGCACCTTTGCGATATCGACATATCCCATTCCGGTAAGATAAAGCTCCAGAACCTCCCTTTCAAAGGAAGAAAGCTCCGTTTCGATAAACTTTTCAATCTCCTCGGTGTTTTCTTTGTCTATAAACATCGCCTCCGGATTGCTGTCTTTAGAGGCAAGCTGTTCTTCCAAAGTCCTATCCTTAAAGTCATCGGAAGTTTCTTCCGTAGCATTCAAAGAAACCGACGTATTCAAGGGCATATATTTCTTACGCCCGGAATTTCTGACGGCGGTATATATCTGTCTCGATACGCAAAGTTCCGCAAAAGTGGAAAAAGAAGCATCACGTCCGAAGTCATAATCCCTGATTGCCTTGAAGAGTCCGATCATGCCCTCCTGTATGAGGTCATCGGAATCCCCTCCGATTATAAACATGGAGCCCGCCTTCTTCTTTACCAAAGGCTTATACTTTTCACAGAGATAATCCGCAATGCCTTTCTCTCCGTCACGAAGCCTTTCTATCAGCTCTCCGTCCGAAAGTCCGTCATATTTATTTTTTGAGTCGCTGTCTTGCAATTTCAAAGCTCAAAACTCCCATTGCTACCGAGGCGTTCAGGGAATCTATATCGCCCTTCATGGGGATACGCGCGGTAAAATCGCACTTTTCCTTTACAAGTCTCGAAACGCCCTCACCCTCATTTCCTATTACAAGTCCAATCGGTCCGGTCAGATTAAGGTCGTACATAAGGTCGCCCTCCATGTCCGCACAAACAAACCAAAGTCCTCTTTCTTTAAGCTCCTCGATGGTCTTTGAAAGATTTGTAACCTTTACAACCGGCGTATAATTAATTGCTCCGGCGGAAGTCCTTGCAACCGTAGCGGTCAAGCCTACCGCCCTGTTCTTCGGAATGATGACTCCGTGCGCACCCACAAGGTTTGCGGTTCTTAAAATTGCACCCAGGTTGTGAGGATCCTCTATTCCGTCAAGAATGATTACAAACGGAGGCTCGTTCTTTTCCTTTGCCTTATCAAAGATATCGTCAAGCTCGGCATAGTCATAAGCCGCGCTTACTGCAATCACACCCTGATGATGCTTTGTCTCCGACATTTGGTCAAGGCGTTCTTTATCCACATATTTGATAATCGTGTCCTGCTTTTTTGCCTCTCTCTTTATAGAAAGAACGGGACCGTCCTGACACCCATCAAGTACGTAAAGGCGGTCTATGGTCTTTCCCGACCTAAAGGCCTCTATTACGGCATTTCTTCCCTCTATCAATGACTCATTTTTTGACATTTTTTATTCCTTTATTTATCAGTTCAAGCAGCCTCTCATCGCGCTTACACAGATATAAATATCCCACAAGCGCTTCAAAACCGGTTGCCTTTCTGTAATCGCCTATCGTAGCGTTCTTGGCTTTCGAACCCGACTTTGCGTTTCGGCCCCTTTTGTATATCGAAAGTTCCTCTTCCGTCAGTTCGTCTGCAAGGTAATCCGCAAGTTTACTCTGATACCTTGCGTTTGCATAAGACGAAGCGTCCCTGTGCACCCTGTCCATCGCCCTGTTTCCGTCGGAAAGAACGATTGTCCGAAGCACCACTTCGTAAACAGCGTCCCCTATATGCGCAAGTATCAGCGGAGCCACTTCCCCGGGAGTAACATCCTTTAACCCAAAGCTTTCCTTTATGCTTTCGTAATTACTCATTTTTCGAAAGCTCCTTTACCTGCCTCTCAAGTTCGAGGACTCTGTTGATAAGCTCCGAATTTGCCTTCTGAAGGTTTGCGATATCCTCTCTTACGGGATCCGGCAAGTCTACCTGATTCAACTCATCCTGAGGAAGGTTAACGTCCTTTCTCTTTACGACTCTTCCCGGCACGCCGACAACGGTCGAATTCGGAGGAACTTCCTCAAGTACCACCGAGCCTGCGCCTATCTTCGAATTATCACCTATCTTAAAAGAGCCTAATACCTTTGCACCTGCCGAAACCATGACGTTGTTTCCGAGCGTCGGATGTCTCTTTCCCTGCTCCTTACCCGTACCTCCCAGGGTAACGCCCTGATAAAGCGTACAGTTGTCGCCGATAATGGTGGTCTCCCCGATAATAACCCCGTTTCCGTGGTCAATAAAAAGGCCCTTCCCAATCTGAGCCCCCGGATGAATCTCTATTCCCGTACGTCTTACAGCTCTTTGTGAAATAAGTCTCGCCCTGAAATAATGACCCTTTAAGTAAGCCTTATGCGCACGCCTGTAGCTCAACATTACCCTAAACGACGGATAAAGAAAAACCTCCATATTCGAGTGAATGGCAGGATCTCTCTCCCTGATTATTTTAATTTCTTCTTTTATTTCCTTAATAATTCCCATACAAGGAATTTTAATCTATTCGTTAGAACTTTTCAACAGTGCCAAGAATATAAAGTCGCCTACCTGTATACTCTGTACGAAGAAACATTCAAAACTGTCTCCCCGTCAATTTGCAGTGCGCAGGGTCTGTCGAAGGTTACAATGATTTCTTTGCCTTCGAATATCTTGACCTGCTTTGTGTGATTTACATGCTCTCCCTTAAAGATGCTCGGGAAGATCATAAGCGTTTTGAGACGACCCTTTCCCATGAAGACCATTGTGGAAAGAGTTTTTTTATCTGAAAGTCTGTCCTGCTTCGGGCAGGCATTCATGCCGCCGCCGTAGAAACGACCGTTCATGGTGGGTACGAGCCAGGCATTCTTGTAAACCGAAGTGTTGCCGTCAATGGTAACCGTTGCGGTAACGGGCGAAAAGTGGAATAAAAGGCCTTTAATTGCGATGCTTGTATAGTTGATGGGCTTGTCACTGTCGGCTTCGCGAAGCTTGTCACCCACTTCGCAGCAATATCCGTCGATTCCGTAGCCGATTCCGTTTATGAAACGTTTCTTTACTCCGTTTACCTCTACGAAAGGTAAGTCCTTCATATAAGGATTTAACTCAACATATTTCTTTGAGCCGTCTTCGGATACGTCTCTCATAAAGTCGTTTCCGGAACCTGCGGGAAAATAAAGAATCGTTCTTGTTATGTCAAGTCCGTCCGTATTGTTTACGAAATGATTGACAGTTCCGTCTCCGCCCGCAAGGACTAAAGTCTTCTCCGCGGGAGTGCTTTCAAAAAGTTCCGCATAGGACTTTATCTCAAGAACACTCTTGTATTCGAAGGTGCTGTTTTCAAATACCTTTTCGATTTCATGCGCACTTTCCAAACCCTTTTTGTTGTTGGAAAGAGGATTGTACATTACCAGATACTCTGCCATTTTCACGTCTCCTTGATTCCTATATCATAGTAAAAAACTACCCGAAGCCATTTTTCTCGACTCCGGATAGTTAAATTTTACTTTTTTAAGATTTTAAAAAATATGTACAAAACACTCAAAATGCCCAAAAAACTTTTGACTTAAGCCTGCTTTCTTGCTTCCAGCTGCTTTACGATATCGGCATAGGTGTCCTCGTCAAGCTTGTACTTCTTCTTGTAGATAAAGTACGAACCGAGCATCAGTACGCAGGGGATGATGGTCATGAAGATTAAAAGTCCGTCCGTCTGACCCTTGCCTACCTCGGTGATTACGGCATCAATGGCTGCAGCCTTTGCTTCGTCTTCAATATTTCCCATGGAGCTCTGCTGCTCAATTTCGGAAATTCGGTTTGTGTACTTTGTAACACCGAAGATCAGGTAGCTCAAGGTGGTAATGATTACGACAAGTGCAGAGCCAAGCTTTGTGATGAAGGGTCGAAGTGAAGTAATGATAGCCTCGTCTCTTGTTCCCTTCTTTAACTCGTTGTACTCAACGGTATTGAAGATTGAAATCATCATAATCAGATAGAAGCAATACTGACCGA
>CAZCPW010000155.1:0-3943 GCA_964499925.1 uncultured Lachnospiraceae bacterium | reverse complement strand
GGCTTAAAGTTACAGGTGAACCTTTCACACTTTGGGAAGGAACGGGGGAGAGGTGCCCGGAAGGACCGCACGTTTTAAAGCACAACGGCTATTATTATGCGATACTTGCGGAGGGCGGAACAGGCTACGGACATCGCGTCAGTGTTGCAAGAAGCAAGACATTCAGAGGTCCTTACGAAGCGTCGCCTTACAATCCCGTCATGAGGCAGCTTGATCCGGATGCTCCTATTCAAAGAACGGGGCACGGAAAGCTTGTAGAAGATTCAAACGGCAATTGGTGGATGTACTACCTTTGCGGGCGCAGAAACGAAGGAAACTATACGACAATCGGAAGAGAGTCGGCTTTGGATCCCGTTACCTGGACCGAAGACGGGTGGTTTATCGTAAATGAAGGGAAGGGTCCGAGTCTTACGCAGACGGCGCCGAAACTGCCTGAGGTGATCTTTGAAAGAAACACCTTCGATGATTTTAACGACACAAAGCTTAACCTTGACTGGGAATTTGTGCGGAATCCCGATAGGGGTTCTTTTTCCCTTACTGAAAGACCGGGCTTTGCACGTATCTGGACGCGCGACGGAGAACTTTCCGAAATCAGGGCAAAGAATACGCTTGTACGGAGAGAACAGGAACTTTCATACGATGCGGAGACTAAACTTGAATATTATCCCGACACAGACGGAGAGCAGGCGGGGCTTACCTGTTATTACAGTACCAAGACTTACATACGTTTCTCACTTTGCCATGAAGGCGGCAGGAAATTACAGCTTGTCATAAATCGAAATCACGGTGAAGAGCTTGTAAGCGAGGTAAATGATATTGAAAATGGTCCGGTATATTTAAAGGTTTGTGTAAGAAAGCAGACAAGAAGCTTTTTCTTTAGCTATGACGGGACTGACTGGACTGAAGCGGGAACTGTCAAAGACTGCACCTTCCTTTGCGATGAAGGGGTTCCGGACGACCCGAAACGCCATACCGGAACTTTAGTGGGAATATACGCAAATAACGGCGGAACCGGCAGCAGGAAGCCGGCGGATTTTGACTATTTTAGGTATAAGGATTTTATAAAAATTTAAGTACTCATGATACCGTAATGATGTTATAATTCATTAACTCATAAAGGAGGAAGAAACATGGCAAACAAATATCTTGGTACACAGACAGAGAAGAACCTCGAGGCAGCTTTTGCAGGCGAATCCCAGGCGCGTAACAAATATACATATTTCGCCTCGGTTGCAAAGAAGGAAGGCTACGAGCAGATGGCAGAGCTTTTCTTGAAGACCGCAGACAATGAAAAAGAACATGCAAAGCTTTGGTTTAAAGAACTCGGTGGAATCGGAGACACAAAGGCAAATCTGGCAGCAGCCGCAGACGGTGAGAATTACGAATGGACCGATATGTATGAAGGCTTTGCAAAGACCGCCGAGGAAGAGGGTTTCCCCGAGCTTGCGCGCAGGTTCAGAGCAGTAGGAGAGATTGAAAAGCATCACGAAGAAAGATACAGAGCTTTGCTCAACAACATCGAGACCGCAAAGGTATTCGAAAAGAGTGAGGTAAAGGTTTGGGAATGCCGTAACTGCGGACATATCGTAGTGGGCACAAAGGCTCCCGAAGTGTGCCCCGTATGCGCTCATCCGAAGAGCTACTTCGAAGTACACAGCGAGAATTACTGAATCATTAAGCATTCGGAAAGTTAAGAATCCGATAAAACAGGTTTCTTAACCTGTATGGATTCAAAATCGAAAATTTCATATAAACCAAAACCGCCTTGGAATTAATCCAAAGCGGTTTTTTACTGTACAGAAAACTTCGAAAAACACTCCGTGAAGATGTGCATGCCGCTAACGCGACCGCACTCGGCACGAGAATTTTACTCTTCCGTAATAGCCCTTAAATTGTCAACCTCTGCGACAACGTCTCTTAACAATTCGGCAATCTGATTGTTTCCGTCAATATCGAGGTCGATGAGGTTTCTGGTATTCTCCGTATTGGCAAGAAGCTCTTCGGAGAAGGCACTCAAGTTCTCAACGCTTCCGCTGATTTCCTTGTTGCTCTCGGATACCTTGTTCATGTAGTCTGCCTGAACCTTGACGTTTTCGTAAATATCGGAAATTTCGTTTCTGATATTCTTGAAGCTGTCGCTTGCATTTTCTACGAGCTCTGCCTGAACATCGCTCATTTCAAGAAGCCTTGCAACACTTGCTTCGGTAGCTTCGGACTGAGTTTCGAGTGCTCCGAAAATGTTGTGAATCTGCTTTGCGGCATCGGTCGTCTGCTCTGCAAGCTTTCCGATTTCGTCGGCCACGACTGCGAAGCCTCTGCCTGCTTCACCGGCTCTTGCGGCTTCGATACTTGCGTTTAACGCAAGGAGGGTTGTCTGACTCATGATATCCGAGATAAGGTTAAGCATCTTTTCAGCTTCCTTTGTCTGATCTACGAGCTCTGACAAAGTGTTCTTAACTTCACCGCTGACGGCCTTGCTGGCTTCGGTAACCTCGGTTAACTTTGTAACCTTCTTAAATCCGTCATTGGAAACGGAATCGGCATTTTCACACTTGCTCTTAATATTGGAGGTAAGGGTACCGGTTGAAGCGATGAGCTCGTCGATGTTCTCGGTCATCTTTAACTGATTTTCTACCGTGTGAGCCAAGTCATTCGTACCCGTTACGATGTCTGCGATAGCACTCTGGCTGTCTGCATTGTGCTTTGACATTTCATCCGAACGCTCGCCGATGTTTGAAACATTTCCGAAAAGCTTTTCGGTTGCTTTCTTGATGAGCTCGAGGACGGAAGCAATTTTTTCTTTTTCCTGAGATATGGTGTTGGCTCTGTGAGCATTTACTTCCTGAAGAGCACGGGACGAAATAATGTTAAGCAAAACAGTCAAAACCATTGATGCTATTGAAATTTCGTATCCGACTACCTGCGAGGCTTCGGTTTCGCCGATTGCGACTTTGTAGATTACGAAGATGACGTTTGCGGCAACGGCCAAAGAACCGCTTATGTAGGTTACTTTCAAATCTCCGTACAAAGAAAGAAGTACCAAAACGGGGAAAATGTACGAGAAGTTCAGCACACTTGTTGAGGTCATCAGCACGAAACCGTAAAAGACGGTGTATCCGACACTGGCGATGTACTTGATGACATCCGACTCGGCGTTTTTCTTGTATGCCAGTATGCAAAGCAAATACGGAACTCCGAGAAAAATCGTAAACATAGTAAGGTAACCGATGGTTCGGCTGCCCTTAACACCTTCCAACACGTAGAAGATAAACAACACTGCGGCTATTATGGTGTAGCCCTTTAACATTCGGCCGTTCATGTAAGCCTTTTCGCTCTTGTTTTTCATTATACTCCTCCTAAGTACCTGATTTAATTTCACGATAAAGAAATTCTATCACTCAAAAAGAAATGAATTATTAATGAAATATGGTATTAATCTATCACGTTTACTTCAATCATGTTGGTATTTCCGGAAACTCCGAGGGGAAGTCCTGCGGTTAATACGACTTTGTCACCGGCTTTTACGTAACCGTTTCTTTTTGCAGCCGCAATTGCCATCTGGAAGAGGTGCTCCGTGGAAGTGTCATCCTCTTTGATGAGAATGGGTTTAACACCGTAGAGCATGTTCATCTGTCTGCAAACCTCAATCGTAGTCGAGCAGGCGATGATGGGGGCAACGGGCTTGTAACGGGAAATCTTCTCGGCGGTAAAGCCTGACATCGTAACCGTTATGATGGCGGCTGCGTCGATATCGAAAGCAGTCTGACAGGTAGCATGGGAAATGGCTGAGGTGATGTCCAAAGTGCCTTCCTCTGAAATGTTACGCATCCTGCCAATGTAGTTGATGGTTCTTTCCGTCGCAATGGCAATCCTGTCCATAGCCTGAATTGCCTCGACAGGGTACTTGCCGGCAGCAGTCTCACCGGAAAGCATGATGGCTGTG
>CAZCPW010000154.1:0-3976 GCA_964499925.1 uncultured Lachnospiraceae bacterium | reverse complement strand
ACGCTTAATCGTGAACTTTCGCATTTGACTCATCCGAGAAGCATCAGAAAAGTAAAGCTTGATTCAAAATCCGTGGGAGAGGATACGATAAAGAACGTTTCGTCGTTTATCTTTGCGTACCTCTTGTTGGTAATTGCATCAACGCTTTTAATAAGTATAAACGGCTTTGATTTTACGACGACATTTACTTCGGTAATTACTTCGGTGGGAAATGTCGGCCCGGGACTTTCAATGGTGGGACCCATGGGAAATTATTCGGAGTTTTCCGCATTCAGTAAGCTTGTTCTTTCTTTTGACATGCTTGCAGGACGCCTTGAAATATTCCCGATGCTGGTATTGTTCTATCCCGGGGCATGGAAGAGGTCATGAAGAAACAAAGATTTTTATTTTGGATCATATTACTGGTCCTTGCAGCCTGTGAGCTGCTCGTGTCGTGGAAAGTTGACGGATTTTCCGACTTTTATGTGGAAAAGGTCTTTCCGATATTTTTAAATACATACGGAAGAATCAGCGCACTGTTCCCTTTCTCAATCGGAGAAATGCTGATTTACGGGGCGGTTGTATATACCGTTTTTACGATTGTAATCTGGATGTGCAGGTTTGTGCATTTCGTGGACGGGAATGACAGGCTTAAGAAGTTTTCAAGGGTTAATTCAAAGATATTTTTTAAGATTGTCATTTTTATCTGTCTCGTTCAGGTACAGAATTGTTTCGTTCTTTATCATACTTCCACTCTTTATGAAGGTACGGAAGCCGAAAGTTTCGACGGTACCAAAGATGAGCTTGTCGCTTTAAGGGAAAGGCTTGCTGCAAGGGCAAATGAACTTTCCGTTACCTTTGAAAGGGATGAAAACGGCGAAATCATCTACGACGGAGACATAAAGGAAACCGCAAAGACGGCTATGAAGAGTCTCGGGGATGAGGCTGAGAGCAGGCTCGGAAGTGAGGATGAGCAGCTGCTTGATAAAAAGCTGTCACTTCTGTCGGGATTTTATTCAAGCCCCAAAGCATTTTACAAATCGGACTTTTTCAGCCAGCAGTATATTAAGGGGTATTATTTTCCTTTTACTTTGGAAGCAAATTACAATGACCTTATGTATATTGCAAACCTACCGGATACCATGTGCCATGAGCTCAGTCATCTGAAGGGCTTTATCTTTGAGGACGAGGCTTCGTTTATAGCCTATCTTGCCTGTGTTAATTCGGGCGATGAGTTCTTTGAATACAGCGGCATTTTAAACGCCCTTTCGTATGTGGATTCGGAAATAGATAAAGAAGCATCCGCGGATGAAAATTTAGCGGCTTTACTTACGCCTGAAAATGATTATGTGCGCTTTGATAAGACTTTCCTCACAAGCGAAGCCTGGGCGGAGGTCGAAAGTGATGCGCTTATAGACACAAAGAAGGTTTCAAAGGCTTCCGATACCTTCCTTGATACGAACCTTACGCTGAACGGTGTTTCGGATGGAATAGTTTCGTATTCGAGAATGGTGAAGCTGCTGTTAAAGTATTATCATGAATGGCAGTAACGGTTTTTGAAATGTAAGGCTTTTAGAGCGCGGCAATTTGACATCACTCAATCAAACATTGGAGATTTAACATGGTAAAAGAAGAAATCAGATTAAGAAGCGTAATACTGCATATACTCGATTCATCTACCGGAGAACCGGTTCTTTCCGATGACGTACTCGAAATGGGTTCGGAGCTTACCGATTTCATAAAGGAACATATAGCGAAGATTTTCTCCGGCGACGATTCGAAGAAGTGTGAGTTTCATAAGAGCGAATCCGAGATTTACAAACTCTTAAATGAGTACGATGATGAAAACTTTATTCCGATCAGCAAGGATATTGCAAGCTTTCTTTATACAATCATGAATGCAAATCCTGATATTCCGTCGGCAGACCTGTTCATAGCCAGATTTACGAGCGATTCCCTTGAGTATCTTGCAATTTTAAAGATGAATTACAAGGCAATGTATACGCACAGATCGATTCCGGAAAATGATTTTGTGAGGAATGAGGTTTACAGTTTCAAGGAGCTCCTTCCGAAAGAAGGGCAGCGTTTAAGCGAGGCCTGCGTGATAAGGCTTAATGATTTAAATGTCTGGCTCATTGAAAAGAAAGCCGAAATCAACGGAAAGAAAGAAGACTACTTCAGCGAACTGTTTTTGAAGTGCCGCACAAAGCTCAGCGACAAAAAGAAACTTACCCTGGTGCAGAAGGCAATAGAGAGTGTAAACACTCAGGCTTTTGAGGAGGCCTTCAGGTATGAGCCTCAGATGAAGGCAAAGGCCATCATCAATGAGGAACTTGACAAAAACGGAGGATTCGTGGTCGAAGAGCTCGGAGACCGTGTCTTTGAGGGCAGAGAGGATTTGCGGACGGAGTATCAGAACCGTCTTGAAAAGTACAATATCGTAAAAGAAGATGTACTTCCGCAAAGCGAGTCCACCACAAAACGCTTTAAGAGACAGCTGCTTTTGACGGATACGGGAATTGAGATTAAGATTCCGATGGAGCAGTACGAGTCCGGAAATGTCGAATTTATCACAAATCCCGACGGCAGCACGTCTTTGACCATAAAGAACATCGGGAATATCAATGCTAAATTTTAATGCTTAAATGACCAAGCCGATATAGCAGCCTGACAAAATATGGTTTGATTTCGTCAGATGAATAGGAAAACGTGCGCGGCACTTGTAAAGGAGAATTTTTATGGGAAACATGATTGACTATGTAAAAAACATGAGCGAAGTCAGCTTTAAAGATGTGCCGTTCCAAACGGAGGATGCACTTGTATTCAGCGAGCTCTGCTATTTAAAGTTTGACGGAATTGTGGAAGGTCAGAATGGGAAGAGTGTTTCTTTATCCGAGATTGAAGCATCGCCGGAAAAAGAAAAACTTTTCTGTATAAAAGCCTATGAAAAGGACAACCGTGCACTGTTCAAGGCACTTACGGAAAGCAAGAGATTTAAGAACCTAACGCTTTCCGATTATGTAAATTACGTAGACAGAGAATCCGAAACCCAGTTTAGCGCAATCATGTTTACCGTTTCCGACGATGTGCATTTCATCGCCTTCAGGGGGACGGATGAGACGATGTGCGGCTGGCAGGAGGACTTTAAGCTTGCACTTAAGAAACCCATTATCGGGCAGACTTTAAGCACCGCATATATCAATACAATTGCCGAAAGGATTAAAGTTCCTTTCTTTATCGGAGGACATTCAAAGGGCGGGAATCTTGCAATGTATGCCGCAATGTGCGCATCGGATTTTGCGAAAAGCCTGATTACAAAGATTTACAGCTTTGACGGACCGGGCTTCAGGCCGGAGTTCTTAGCCGAGACGGAAGCCGGAGATTTTAAGTCAAAGCTTGTAAGCGTTATTCCGAAGTCATCGCCCGTGGGGATGCTCTTAAACAGTCCCGGTGAATATACGGTCATAGAGGCAAAGTCGGTGGGTGTGCTTCAGCACAATCCCTACAACTGGGTGATCAATAAGGAAAATAAGCTTTCCGAAAGCTCGATGACGGAGCAGCACAAGATGTTCATGAAGTCCATGAACGAGTTCATTCTTTCTTTGGACGAGGAGTCGCTTTCCAAGCTGACGTTACTCCTGTGCGGTGCGCTTGATGCCACGAACGCGAGCACGACGGAGGAGTTTAAGGCAAATGCCGGGAAGCACACGAAGGCTTTGATTGAGGCGGGAAAGGCACTTGACGACGAGTCAAAAGAAATGGCACAGAAGTTTTTAAAGACTTATACCGAAATAGCAGGCGATATGATAAAGGAAAATTTTCAAAACTGGTACAATTCGGTTGTGGAGAGTTTCAAGTCAAGGTAAGATTTAAGACGGATTGTCGGACAGAAACAGCCGATTGATGAGACTGTCAGAAATGTAAGCGTTTACAACTGTTCAATAATTGCAAAGTTTTTTGATGAAAACGAAAAGAAACTTGCAAAAATGTTTGTTAT
>CAZCPW010000153.1:0-3993 GCA_964499925.1 uncultured Lachnospiraceae bacterium | reverse complement strand
TTAAGAACGACTCAAGCCTTAACCTTGAAACCTTTATTTACGATTTTGACGGCGATCTCTATGAAAAAGAAATTTCCGTAACCTTACTTAAGTTTCGCCGTCCCGAAAGAAAGTTTGACAATCTTTCCGAGCTCGAAGCGGAAATGCACAGGGATATGGAAGCGGGAAGAGCTTTTTCACTTTAGTTCTTTTTCCGCAATGCCCGTCTTACTTTGTTTATGTGACGTTCAAATGCTCCGCTGTTTAAAAGCTCGGTCAGCACAAATTGTTCAAGTGTCGGAACCGGACAGGAATGAAAACCTGTCCGGTTTTTAAATGTTTCGATAAACCTTTCGGGAACGACCATGTAAGCAATTTTTATAAAAGGTCCTATTGTCTGCGAGAAGGTATTCAAATAGATGACCCTGTCCCCCTTGCCTAAAAAGAAAAGCGTTTCCTCGGGCTTTCTGAGCGGAGAAAACTCCGATTCGAAGTCATCTTCCACGATTACCGCATCTCTTTCTAAAGCCCACCTTAGATATTCGCGCTTCTTGCCTGCCGATGCCATGACGGAACTTGGGAAAGAGCGATACGGCGATACATGCAATATCTTTGCCGTAGATGTTCTCAGAGCTTCCGATTCTATTCCGTCATTGCCAAGCGCCAGCCCTTCCGTAATCGCTCCGCCCGCCGTGTAGACCTTTTCAATCTTGTGATACGACGGCTTTTCTATTCCGTACGTGATTTCCCGTCCAAAGGCTTCGAGTATCAGACTATATAAATATTCGGCGCCGTATCCGATTATTATGCATTCGGGAGAGGCATAGATATTTCTGCTTCTTGCAAGGTAGGAGGCTATGGCCTCTCTTAACTCCTTAAGTCCGAAGTCCTCGGATCTTTCAAAAAGCTTTCCCTCATATTCCGCAAGCACTCGCCTGACCGTCTTTGAGTAAACGGAAAAAGAAAAACCTTCTTTATCCTTTAAATCTGTTTTAACAGGCTCAATTCTTAATTGTTCTTTGCTTCCGATTTCCGAATAAGTATCAGCCTCATCAAAAGAAACAAAATATCCGCTTTTCTCCTTAGGCGAAATGTACCCCTCATCGGCAAGAAGTTCGTACGCGTGCATCACGGTGATGATGCTTACTCCCTTCATGTCCGCATAGACCCTCTTTGAAGGGAGTTTCTCACCGTATTTATATATTCCCCGGACGATATCGTCCTTTGTTTCCTCGTAAATCTTTAAGTATTTGCTGTCTGGTATCATAAAATTTTCCTTTTTTGGTAATTTCTATATTACCAATACAATGATACATTTAATGACGTATTAAAGCAAGAAAGGATTTACCCATGAAAAACAACAATTTTGACGCAAAAAAAATAGCAGTCTGCGGACTGATGGCTGCTCTTGCCTTCGTAGGCTACACAATCTTCCCCGCATTCTCTGTTACGGGCACAAAGGTACATATAGGAAATACTTTCGTGGTCCTGGCTGCCCTTATACTCGGAGGCGTTTACGGCGGACTTTCCGGAGCTGTCGGACTCACAATAGCGGATATTGTATCCGGATATGCGGCAAGTGCTCCGAGAACCTTTATTTGTAAGCTCTTAATCGGCATAATTGTAGGTCTGTTTGCTCACAAGATTGCGCACCTTAATGAAACACATCCGAAGAAATATGTCATAAAATGGACGATAATAGCAACGGTTGCAGGACTTCTCTTTAACTGCTTCTTTGAACCTGCTCTTAAATATGTCTGGTATACGATTCTTACTCCGAATGCGGATAAAGCCGCCTCGGCAATAAAGTCGCTTATGGCATTATCGGTTTACATTACTTATATAAATGCCGTAATCAATGCAATAATTGCCGTAATACTTTATAACATTTTACGTCCGGTTCTTATAAAGCTCGGAGTAATAAAGCCTGTAAAGTTTTAAACATATGAAATGTTTTGCGGACAAGAAGAGGAGAGTACTCATAAAGGTACTCTCCTCTGTTTTTTGCTATATAGGAAATTGCTCCGCAATCTCCTATATAGCAAAAAAAGGCACTACGTGCCACTGATGCGCACTCGCGCGATAGGTATATGTCGCTAACGCGACCGCACTCGGCGCGAGCGTTCCGCAAGCGGAACGCTTCTTTTGATTGCCATTCAGTCAGTTTCTTTAGACTTTAGAAAGTTGTCTTTTCGTAAAGCGAGTCTCCCTTTATTTCAAATTCCGCATTTTCACCCTTTTTGAAAGGTATGACGTAAGCGGTAAGCATTCCCTTGTAAGCCTTCCTCACATTTGAAAAATAATCGGTCACATCGCTTAAGTCGCCGTTGTCAACGGCTATGAGCTTGCCGTTTCTAACTGTAACCGAAAGAAGTGTATCTGCGGTATAAATCCTGTTGCCGCCAATATCCGTTACGGTTATGTCCGCCTTTACCAAATCGTTAAATGAATCGGTAAGGCAATCGTCAAACGGCATTTCAAGAGGCAGCTTTTCCTTATCACACTTGACTGCATTTACTGAAAGTTTACAAGGCCCGGTTACCGATTTAAGCTCATGTACGGCGGTTACCTGTCCGTCTTCGTTAACGGCTTCACCCTTAAGCACACCTTTTTCAAAGGGAATCTTTACGATGATGCAGTCCTTGTCATTTTCTTTTTCATAGGTTCCGATTAAGCGGTCGTTAAGATAAAGCTTTATCGTGGGTTCGTTTGTGTAAACCTTTACGCAAATCAACTCTCCGTTACTGTAATTCCAAGCTTCCGATACATCCGCATGCTCGTTTGCGTATTCGGATTCAAATTCCTGTCCCCAAGGTGAAACCTTTGCCTTGGAATCAGTAATTGCGGCAAGGTGAATCATAGGCTCATCGCTCCAGAAGCTTTGACGCCTGTAAAAAGAAGTTTTTTCAAAGTCGGCGGTCGTAAGCAAGCCTGCCGGCGAACCGTGAACGGGCCAGCCTTTAGCCTCTCCGAGATAATCAATACCGGTCCACAGGAACTGGCCTGAAATATAATCATTGTCCGTAACGGCTCTCCATTCTTTGTACCCATGGCCGTTTTCACTTCCGAGCAAAGGCTTTTCGGGAACCTCTTCGTGGTAACCCTTGTATAGGTGTTCTTTATAATTAAAGCCCGCAACATCAACGCTGTCTAAAAAGCCGAGATGGGCGGATAGTTCCGGAAAGGCGGCTGCCAGGGTGACAGGTCTTGTATCGTCCGTTTCCTTTACAATTTCCGAAAGCATACCGGACAGGTATTTAAGTCTCGAAGCGTCGGGACGCAGGGGATTGTACATTCTCTCGGCAGCGGGTTTATTCGCGTCGTTGTTGCCGGTCATTTCCTTAAAGGAAGGATGGCAGTAGGGATCGTTTGGATAATCGATTTCGTTTCCAATGCTCCAAAGAATTACAGAAGGGTGATTTCTGTCACGAAGTATGAGATCGGTCAGATCTTTCTTTCCCCAGGTATTAAAGTTTACATAATACCCTTCATGCTTCGGAGGGTAGACATTGTGCCCCGTACTCCATTTGTTCTTTGGACCTTCCCACTCATCAAAAGCTTCGTCCATTACATAAAAGCCAAGGCTGTCGCAAAGCTCATAAAGCTCGGGAACGTGGGGATTGTGGCTCATTCGTATCGCATTGCAGCCCATTTTTTTGAGTTTAAGAAGCCTATCATACCACACCAATGGCGGAACAGCACCGCCAAGTGCACCCGCATCATGGTGGAGGCAGACACCCTTAAGAGTTTCGGGCTTACCGTTTATAAAGAAACCTTTCTCGGAGTCAAATTTGAAAGTCCTCAGGCCGACTTTTTCTTTTTCCATGAGCGAGGTCCTGCCTCTGACAGTCAAATACGTCTCCAGGGTGTACAAATAAGGGTCATCCGCACTCCATGCGTGAGGTTTTTTAACGGTAGAAGAAATGCTGTGCGAAGTTTCATCTTTCGAAAGAATAATGAGCGTCGAATTAATTTCGTCCGCAACATTTCCGTCTTCGTCTTTGAGCCTGTATG
>CAZCPW010000152.1:0-4000 GCA_964499925.1 uncultured Lachnospiraceae bacterium | reverse complement strand
GCTACATTTCAGAAGACGAGCAGACCTATGGTACTGACGTTCAGACAAAGATGATTGAGTTCGTATACACAGTTATCTGCGCTCCTTCGGATGAATTCGAATCAACCTATGAATCCGAATATGCTAAGCTTGAAAGCGCCGGACTTCAGAAGATCTTAGACGCAAGAGCTGCATACTATGACAGCCAGAATTAATTTTTAAAGGTTATATATTTAAAATTTGCCCGCACATGGTTCAAAACCCGTGTGCGGGTTTTTCTGATTTTGGCTTCTGACTAATTTCACTTTTTATCCAAATGCCATCAAAAGAATTGCAAAAAAAAGCATAAAATACTGAAAAAACATAACCAAATTTGCGTAGCGGGCAGGAAGATAAAAATCTATACTGAGGTTAAGTTTGAAGGTAGATTTCAAACTTTTACAACGAGACTTTTGATAAAAGATTTTGGAGGCGTTATGAGCAGTTTATTTTTAATGCCGAAGCAGATTTTTCAGGGCACCGACGCCCTTAAGGCCTGCGAGGCTTCACTTAAAGGATTCGGAAAGAAAGCTTTGATCGTGACGGATGAGTCGATGATCAAACTTGGAAACTTAAAGCATGTAGAGGATGCACTTAACAACCGGGGGATTCCTTATGCGGTATTCTCAGGAGTAACCGGAGAGCCTACGGATGTAATGATTGAGGAAGGTTTGAAAGTTTACGATTCGGAAGGCTGCGACTTTTTAATTGCCCTCGGCGGAGGCTCGCCGATTGATTCCATGAAGGCAATAGCCGCAGTTAAGGGAAACGGCGGTAAGATTACGGATTACCTCGGTAAGGTCATAGAAAAAGAAACACCTCCCATGATCGCAATTCCGACGACTGCCGGAACAGGTTCCGAGGCAACTCAGTTTACGATTATCACGGATACGAAGAAAGATATAAAGATGCTTTTAAAGGGCGCGGTTTTGATGCCCGATGCTGCGGTCATCGATCCTAAGTTTACGCTTACGGCACCTCCGAAGATTACGGCTTCAACCGGTCTTGACGCTCTTTGCCATGCAAGCGAAGCCTTCACTTCGAGGAAGGCTCAGCCTATGTCCGACACCTTCGCACTTTCCGCAGTTAAGAGGATATTTAAATATCTTCCGATTGCCTACAAGGACGGGTCAAACGTAAAGGCACGCGAAGAGATGAGCCTTGCGGCTCTTGAAGCAGGCGTAGCCTTTAACAATTCTTCAGTAACGATTATTCACGGCATGAGCAGACCTATCGGCGCTCTATTCCATGTTCCGCATGGTACATCCAATGCAATGCTTATTGAAAAGTGCTTCGGCTTTGCTCTCGACGGAGCCTATGACAGATTCGGAATTCTGGGCCGTGAAATAGGCGTAGCGGATGCAGCGGATTCAGATGAAGAGGCAGCAAAGAAGTTCTTAAAGGCAACAATAGACTTAGTACATCTTTGCGAAATCCCGACTCCCTTAGAGTACGGCATTTCAAAGGATGATTTCTTTAAGGTAATAGACAAGATGAGCGAGGATGCCGTTTTCTCGGGGTCCCCTGCAAATACTGTCAAGGAAGTTACCAAAGAAGATGTAAAGAATATTTACCGTAGTTTATACGAATAGAGGCGCAGATGATAGTTACCGCAAAAGAATTAATTGACGAAGCATCGAAAAAGAAAATCGCGGTCGGAGCCTTCAACGTCGGAAATATGGAGATGGTGAAGGCGGCACTTGAGGCTGCGGAGGAGATGAATACTCCGATTATCATTCAGATAGCCGAAAGTCGCCTCAAACATTCACCTCTGGAGCTGATGGCACCGATGATGGTAGAGGGAGCTAAAAATTCAAAGCTTCCGATAGCCGTTCAGTTAGATCACGGAAAGACCGTCGAAACAGTCACTAAGGCACTTGATTACGGATTTTCTTCGGTTATGTTTGATGGTTCGCACTTACCGATTGAAGAGAATGTTTCAAAGACAAACGAGATATATGAAATAGCGAAAAAGTACGGTGCATCAGTTGAAGCAGAGTTGGGCGTCCTTGCGGGCAACGAGGGCGACGGAGACAAGAAGCTTATTTATACCCGTCCCGAGGATGCGTTTTCTTTTTCCGAGGATGCGGACTTTGACGCACTTGCAATAGCAATCGGCAACGCACACGGCAATTATAAGGAAGCACCAAAGCTTCAATTCAATATATTGAAGGAAATTCACGAGCATGTTGACAAGCCGCTTGTTCTTCACGGAGGAACGGGGATTTCTCCGAAGGATTTCCAAAACTGTATAAGCTTCGGCATCAGGAAGATAAACATTGCAACGGCAAACTTTGATGCAACCGTTCGCGGAGCACTTTCCATGAAAGAGCAAAATTACTTTTCCATGAACGAGTCAATGGTTGAAGAGATAAAGGCAAACATTATCAGGCACATAAAGATTTTCAACATGGAGGCATTGGAATAGATGAACTACATTACATTTGACAATACAAAACCGATGGATTTGATACTCTTAGGGCGCGTGGCGGTTGACTTTAACCCTGTCGATTACTTCCATCCCTTAGAGGAGTGCACGACCTTTAAAAAGTACGTGGGCGGTTCGCCTGCAAACATTGCGGTAGGCGTTTCGCGTCACGGACTCAAGGCAGGTTTCTTTGCCCGTGTTTCGGACGATCAGCTCGGCGATTTCGTGACGCACTACTTTGAAAAAGAAGGTATCGATACCTCCCGCATCAAAAGATGTGTAAACGGTGAGAAAATCGGGCTTACTTTCACGGAGATTCTTTCTCCCAATGAGTCAAGCATACTGATGTACAGAAACTGTATCGCGGACCTTTCACTTGAACCTGCGGACATAGACGAAGACTATATCAAAAATGCAAAGGCAATCCTGATTTCCGGAACGGCCCTTGCACAGAGCCCTTCAAGAGAGGCTGCCATGAAGGCCGTAATGCTTGCACGCAGAAATGATGTACGCATTATTTTCGACATAGATTACAGGGCTTACACCTGGAAAAACAACGACGAAATCTCCATTTACTATTCATACGTAGCCGAGAACGCCGACATTATCATGGGCTCGAGGGAAGAGTTTGACCTGACCGAAAAGCTTATAAAAGAAGGCATGAATGACGACGAAACCGCAGACTACTGGTTCTCAAAGAAAGCAAAGATTGTGGTCATCAAGCACGGTAAGGAAGGTTCGACCGCACACACCTCGGACGGCAAGAAGTATTCCGTAAAGCCCTTCCCGATTGATTGTCTTAAGAGCTTCGGCGGCGGAGACGGTTATGCGGCAGGATTCTTATACGGTTTATTTAACGGCTGGGAGATTTTTGACTGTCTGGAATTCGGATCTGCAGAGGCATCGATGATGGTTGCAAGCCATTCGTGCTCCGACGACCTTCCCGATCCTTCAAAGGTCAAAGAGTTTATCAAAGAGGAAAAAGAAAAATACGGAGAAATGATAGCAAGGGGGTAATGCTTATGAAGATGACCGTAGCTCAGGCACTGGTTAAGTTTCTTGACAACCAGTACGTTTCAAGAGACGGCGTGGAAACAAAATTTGTAGAAGGTATTTTCACTATCTTCGGTCACGGAATTGTAGTCGGACTCGGACAGGCACTTGATGAAAATCCGGGGTCATTAAAGGTATTTCAGGGCAGGAATGAGCAGGGCATGGCACATGTTGCCGCAGCTTTTGCAAAGCAGAATAACCGTAAGAAGATAATCGCGTGTTCTTCTTCCATAGGACCGGGGGCTGCAAACATGGTAACTGCGGCTGCCTGTGCAACCGTAAACAATATTCCGCTTTTACTGCTTCCGGGAGACACCTTTGCGACACGTGAACCCGATCCCGTGCTTCAGCAGATAGAACAGTCAAATTCCCTCGGAACCACCACAAACGATGCTTTCAGGGCGGTTACGAAGTACTTTGACAGGATTATTCGTCCGGAACAGCTCATGACTGCAATGATAAACGCAATGAGAGTTTTAACGGACCCTGCGGAAACAGGTG
>CAZCPW010000151.1:0-4076 GCA_964499925.1 uncultured Lachnospiraceae bacterium | reverse complement strand
GCTCTATTCCCGCCTCGTAAGTATCTTCTATGAAATAATCATGGTAGGCTTTTTTGTTGTTGCATATAAGCTTTTTAGGCTCTGCCTTTGCCACTTTTATCACCTCTTCAGTAAATTTTAATCCGAAAAATTTAAAAAGTAAACGTTCTTCTAAAACGTTTTTCTTCCCTTTTTGTAAAAATCGTGAACCGGACTTCCTTCCTCAAAATCGGCAAGGATAAAGTCCACCGTCTTTAAAGAAATATCGACATCTTTGACCATGATCTTTACCTTTTCGCCGAGTCTGTACACAGGATCTTTCTTTTTCCCGACAAGAGCATATTCTTTTTCCTTGAATTCGTAAAATCCGTTCAAAGAAGAAATATGCACCAGGCCCTCGCAGGTATTTTCAAGCTCCACGTACATGCCGTAAGCCGTAACCCCGCTTATGACGCCCTCGTAAATCTCATTTAAGTGATCAAGCATGTATTCTGCTTTCTTAAGCTTGACCGTTTCCCTTTCAGCCTCATCGGCCCGTCTTTCATTCTTTGAAGCAGACAACGCTACCGCCGGAAGGATACCGGCGTAATGCGCCTTTTTCTCCTCCGTCATACGATGTCTTAAATCGTCCTTTATGATTCTGTGAATCTGAAGGTCCGGATAACGTCTTATCGGAGAAGTAAAATGGCAGTAATACTTGCACGCAAGTCCGAAGTGCCCCGTGCAGTCAGGCGAATACTTTGCCTGTGACATGCTCCTTAGCGTCAGCCTTGAAATAATCGCATCCTCCGTCGTGCCTTCTATCTTTGAAAGAAGCTTCTGAAACTCCTTCGGGTGGATTTCTTCCTTGTTCGTCTTTAACGAATAGCCGAAGTTTCTGATAAAGGTGCAGAGCTTTTCGATTTTTTCCGCATCGGGTTTTTCATGTACTCGATAAAGAAAAGGAATCTCCGCCCAATGGTAATACTCGGCAACCGTTTCGTTTGCAAGAAGCATGAAACTCTCTATCAGTTTTGTCGCATCGTTCCTGTCATAAGGCTTTATGTCGATAGGCTTGCCGTTTTCATCAAGCACAAGCTTTGTCTCCGGAAAATCAAAATCGATTGCACCACGCTTGTGTCTTTCTTTTTCAAGAATTTTGGATAAAGAAAGCATATCGTAAAGCATCGGTGCGATATCCGAATATTTTTCGCAAAGCTCCTCGTCCCGGTCCGTAATAATCTTCTTTACATCGCTGTAGGTCATCCTGTGATTTGAGTTAATAACGGATTCGCAAATCCTTGTATCCGTGACCTTACCCTTTTCATTTACACGCATTATGCATGAGAGAGCGAGCCTGTCCTCACCCTCGTTTAAGGAACAGATTCCGTTTGAGAGCGCATGCGGAAGCATCGGAATTACCCTGTCCGCAAGGTAAACGCTTGTGCCCCTCTTAAGCGCCTCACGGTCTACGGCTGAGCCTTCCTGCACATAATTGGAAACATCGGCAATATGCACGCTTAAGATGTAGTCGGTTCCGTCCATGACAAGGCCTATCGCATCGTCAAGGTCCTTCGAATCTTCGCCGTCAATCGTGATGGTAAGTTCGTTTCTGAAATCTTCTCTGCCGTCAAAATCTGCCGGAATTACCGGCTTATTCGCCCTCTCCGCCTGATTTAGAGCCTTTGTGGGAAATTCGCTGTCAATTCCGTAGGCGAGAGCTATCGACAAAATGTCTACGCCCGGATCGTCCTCATGGCCGATTATCGAAGTAATCTTGCCTTCGGGGTTCTTTTTCCCGTCACCGTAGTCGGTAATTTCAACGATTACCTTCGAGCCTTCCACCGCGCCCTTGGAGTTTTTCTTGTCAATATAAATATCATGTCCGAACCGCTTATTGTCACAGACTACAAAGCCGAAATTTTTTCGTACTGAAAAGCGTCCGACAATGGGCTCTTTGCTTCTTTCCGAAATCTTTACGACCTTGGCAACCGTTCTTGCGCCCTTTTTCCTGTCTTTAACGGGAAGGATTTCAACCGTATCCTTGTCGCAGGCATTTAAGGTATTGCCTTCGGGGATAAAGAAATCATCGTCATAACCCTCTACGGTTACAAATCCATAGCCGTTCTGGTTGCCTGTAAAAGTACCCTTAAGTGTCTTTCTTTCCTCTTGTTTTGAAGATTCGTGCTTGCTCTCTTTATAGAGTTTTCTGCCCTTTTCTTTAAGTTCCAGACTTCCGTTCTTTGTCTCCGAAATAAGACCCTCTTCAATCATTTCATCAAGAATCGAATCAAACTCGTTTCTGTCGGAATCTTCTACCCGCAGGAACACATTAAGTCCGTCACGCCCCATCGGCGTATACAGGGGATTATTAAAAAGCTCCAATATTAAATTTTTGCGTTTTTTTCTCGATTTACCCATATAACCCTTTTCGGTGGTTTAATGCCCATATAAACGAAAAGCCACTCAAAATTGAGTGGCTTCGTAAGCTTCATTTAGAATACATTCAGATTAAGTATTGCGGCAAGAAGCATAAATGCTATCGCAAGTGCCTTTGTAAACTTAACAAGGAAACCTTCCATGCTTCGTCCCTTAGCCTTGCCCCAGTAGGTCTCGGCCGCACCGGATATGGCTCCGAGTCCTGCAGACTTGCCTTCCTGCATCAACACAACAATCAGTAACGCTATAGAAACCAAAATAAATACAATTGTCAAAACTATTCTCAAAACTGCCATTAAGTATGACCTCCTAACGTCAAGCAAATGCTATGTTAACACAGATTTAAAAAGTATTCAAGTATTACTTTTTGATAAGTAAGCTCTTCCCCGTCATTTCGGCAGGCTGCTTTAATCCCATGCACTCGATAAGTGTGGGAACGATATCCGCAAGACATCCGTTCTCCCTTAAGGTATAAGCGGGATCGTAGTTTACGAGGATGAACGGAACGGGATTCGTGGTATGAGCGGTGAAAGGTTCGCCTGTCTCATAGTCGATAAGCTGTTCAACGTTTCCGTGATCGGCACAAACAAACATTACCGCATCGTTTTCTTTAACCAGGTTGACAATTTCGCCTACGCACTTGTCAATTACTTCAACAGCCTCGACTGCGGCGGAAACAACTCCCGTATGGCCGACCATGTCGGGGTTTGCAAAGTTGCAGATGATTACGTCATAGTATGCCGAACCGTCTTCGTTCTTTTTCGTGATTGCCTCACTCAACTTATCGCATACCGTGTAAGCTGCCATTCTGGGCTTCTTGTCATATGTAGGAACATACTTGGGTGAATTTACAAGGATTCTGTCCTCGCCTTCGTTGGGAGCTTCGATACCTCCGTTGAAAAAGAAAGTAACGTGTGCATACTTCTCGGTTTCGGCAATACGGGCCTGCTTCATATGATTTGCGCTGAGCCACTCGCCGAAGGTATTTGTTACCGAAATCTTCTTGAATGCAACATCCTTGTTGGGAATCGTGGGATCGTAATCGGAGAAGCATACGTAGGTAACGTCCAAACGCTTGCCGCGGTTAAACTTGTCAAAATCATCATCGCAGAAACAGTGAGTAATCTCACGTGCTCTGTCGGGACGGAAGTTGTAGAAAATGATTGAATCTCCGTCCTTTATGGTTGCAACGGGTGCACCGTTCTTCATGACAACAGTGGGCTTTACGAACTCATCCGTCTCGTTTCTGTCGTACGATTCCTGAATTGCTGCCTCTGCGGAATCGGCCTTTAAGCCTTCTCCCTTTGTAAGTGCATCGTAAGCCATCTCTATACGGTCGTAATTGTTGTCTCTGTCCATTGCATAGTAACGTCCGCTGACAGTGGCAATTTCACCGACGCCGATTTTCTTCATCTCGTCTTCAAGTGCAATTGCGAAATCCTTGCCGCTTGCCGGAGGTGTGTCACGTCCGTCAAGGAAAGCATGAACGTAAACCTTTTCAAGTCCGTTTCTTTTTGCAAGCTCCAAGAGTGCATATAAGTGAGTATTGTGTGAATGAACGCCGCCGTCCGAAAGGAGTCCGTAGATATGAAGGCTTGAATTGTGCGCCTTGCAATTGTTTACGGCCTTCAAAAGGGCTTCGTTCTTAAAGAAATCTCCGTCCTGAATTTCCTTTGTAA
>CAZCPW010000150.1:0-4078 GCA_964499925.1 uncultured Lachnospiraceae bacterium | reverse complement strand
CTCTGTAGTCAATATCATACGAGGTAAACTTTGTTGATGCACCTGTAAGTCCCATTGTAGTGATGACGATGTCAGCACCGGCACAAAGCCCCTTGAGGCTTTCCGGATTTGTGGCATCGATGGATTTGAAAGTATACTTACCCTTTATCCCCTCAATGTCTCTTTCTTTAAGATCTGCGGCAACAACGTCTATATTTCTGTCACACAGAACCTTTAAAATTTCGGCACCCAAATTGCCGAATGCACCTGCCAATACAACCTTCATAATGATTCACCTCTACTTTTTATTTTTTTCTTTGGAACGTTTGTCGTTTATTATCTTCATGTGTTCTGCCGTAACGAGTTCGACATTGTTTTCTTTTGCCCATGCAACACAGCCCTTAAGAACGGTAGGCAGGAATACACGCGGAACGCCGAGAATTGTTTCAAGAGCGTCATCCGTGAATTTAACCTTATCATCTGCACGGTCGGCAGCATATCTTACGGATTCGAGAGTTGCCTTACGAACCTGAAGGAGCTCCGCTCTCATCTTTGTCTTTCTGTGGAACCAGAAGTTCTTTGAATCACGGTAACCGTAATCTACGGGAAGAGGAGGGAAATCCTTGGCTCTTACGCCGTTGATAATCGCATCACTGTATTTCTTTTTCATGAGAATCTTGTCTACGCGAAGGATAAAGTGCGCGCCGAATTTGCTCGTAATACCGTTGAAATCATGGTACGGAGGTTCGTATCCGCTTAACTCTCCGGGAAGATCCTTGTCTGCACCGTCAAGCTCGCGTACCCAGGTACATTCAATTGCCTGAATGGCATCCTTCAGCACATAAGGTCTCTTTTCGCCTGTTTCTTCTTCGATGATTCCCTTTTCAAGCTTGAAATTGCACTTTGGCATCTTGTCTGAGGGCTTGTCTCCGGGCCAGGAGAGCTTAACCGCTTCCTTGAAGGTCTTGGGGTTGTCGTCGATAAAGTTTAAAGCACACTTTCCGTTACGCAAAATATTCTGTGCGGTGTTTGATGAGTTACGGCAGCACAAAAGCATGGCGTAATAGTCTTTTCCGGCGATGTAGTAAGGCTGGACGAGAGAGTAAGGACCGAGAGTTGTCGACCCGTCCTCGCACAGTGTACTGATTATTACAGTAGGCATCGGAAAAAATAAGGACGTCTGGTAAAAATTGTCCACAACACGTAAATTTTCAAAGCTGCTCATAGCAGAACCTCCTTTTTGTTTTTACGTCAAAATCAATTTGACGATTTTGTTTGTTTTTTGGAATGAACAAGGTAGCAGGGAAGTGCTACAAAGACCATGCCGCCTAAGATATTTCCGATTGTTACCGGGATTTGATTTTGAAAGAAACCGGATAAAGAAAGAGATGAAATGGCATCTTCCGTAAGTCCGTATACTTCCATCGCTTTCTGTACGTAGGTCTCGTTGGTGGCTGCGAGCATACCTGCCGGAATGTAGAACATGTTGGCAACACAGTGTTCAAAACCGCCGACTACAAAGGCCATTATCGGAAAGAAGATTGCAAGAACCTTACCTGCGATATCTCTTGAAGCCATCGCCATCAGGATGGCAATACATACCAAAATGTTGCAAAGAACGCCCGAGGTTATGCCCTTTAAAAAGCTTATTGAGGTCTTACCTACCGCAACCTTAATGGTGTAAGCGCCTAAAAGTCCCGAAGAGAAATCCAGGTTTCCCGAATAGAATATGAGAACGTCTACTATAAGCGCTCCGACGAGATTTGAAAGCCATGCGGTGACAAGGCACTTTACGACCTTTCCGACTTTGTATCTGCCGTCAAAGACTCCCATAACAGTCATGCAGTTTCCGGTAAAAAGCTCTCCGCCTACAAAGACTATAATCATGAGACCTACCGGGAAGATGCATCCGGCAACAAGACGCTGCAAGCCGATATTTGAAATATTGTGAGCTGCGGTAGAGCTTGTGGCTCCTCCGAGAGCGATGAATGCTCCGGCCATGATTCCCAAAAGTATCATCTTGTAAAAAGGAAGTGATACCTTGGTTTCTCCGCCCTTCAGCTGTGCCTCTACAATTTCTGCGGGCGTATTAAAGTTATTCATGTTTGTCCTCCGAGGTTCAAAATGCTTACCTATTGAACCAATTCTTTTTATTTGTTTATATCAGAACGAATTTTATCAAAATTGATGTTGAAAGTACAGCTTCAAGCTTCTATTTTAGTGACAATTTGATTTCGTCCGTGTTCTTTTCCGTAATAAAGGTTTGCGTCGGCTTTTTCAATCAAAAGGTCGATATCCGTACCGCTTCCCTCGACAGCACCCATGGTCATGGTAACGGAAATATCCTTGACTTCAGTCTTGATCACCATGTTCCGAATACTGTCAAGGATTTTTGAAAGTACCTTCTCCGCGTCATGCAGGTCTGCCTTATCAAAGATAAGGATAAATTCCTCTCCGCCCCAACGGGTTGCGTATCCGTTTCCGTACATGCCTTCTTTGAGCTTGCCGGCTACGGCTTTAAGGACTTCGTCACCTGCATTGTGCCCGTATGTGTCATTGACCTTTTTAAAGAAGTCTATATCGCAGATTGCCAAAGAAAAAGGAACGCCGGTTACAGCTGCCTTTTCCGAAACTTTTTCAAATGCGTTAAATAGGTACCTTCTGTTCGGAAGTCCCGTAAGTGCGTCGGTTTCAACCGAGTCGCGGATACTCTTTTCCATCTGAAGGGAACTTCTTGCTATTTCGCCAAGCTCATCCTGCCTGTTTAAATATTTTACATCAAGCTCGGTCTTAAGCTTGCCGTCCGCAACTTTATTTAAAAATACGCGTATGGCTTCAAGTGCCTCGCTCATCTTCGACGCGCTCCTGTACGAAACAAAGGCCGCAAGCATCATGCCGGGAATTGAAAGAATCAAAACCGGCCACACGGAATTCCATACCATTTTCTTTAAATCACTGCTTCTTTTTCCGGCTTCAATCATTCCGACAACGGTTTCGTCGCTGTTGTAAATCGGTACATAAAGAACGAGATATTCTTCTTTTTCCACAGCTGCGTTGGTGTAGAAAGCTTCCTCCCCGTTATTTAATACAAGTGCGGAAGTTTCCGAGTTTGTACACAAACCGCATAACCTGTCTCCGTTTGCGGACCGAAAGGACGTGTGTACGCGCATGTCCATATATAATAAGGAAAGCTCTGAATCCGTTGCCTCAGCAAAGGAATCAATGATTGAAAAATCGTTTGTAATATCCGTATCACCCTTGTAAAGATCAAAGCTTGAGTCGTTATTGTAAACAGGTGAATAGTCTCCGGGATAGCTGATGTCGTAGGCAATCAGTACCGACTCGGCGATATCTCTAAGAGTGTCTTTGGTCTGGTTGAATATAGTCCTTTTAAATCGATTGTAGCAAAAACACGTAATCACTATTCCGAATACAAGCACGGGAATTACGGTCGTTACAAGTAATTTGCGATAAATTCCTTTCTTTTTCATAGGCCTCCTTTCGCCGGATGGCATCTATTACCATTATAGCCACGGTTATTAAAAAAGTAACCATAGAAGTTGGCTGTAAAAGCGCAAAATTATAACAAAAACCCCGTAAACCAAAAGGCTTACGGGGGTGATTACACATATATTTTGCCGATACGGATAAAAATTAGCCTATTCGAATCTTGTTTACATCTACCATTTGTAATAAAATAGCCATAACATTCAATTCCAAAGGAGCTTCAAGATGGCAGATGAAACTTTAATGCCGGCAGGCGAGAAAACCGCCGAAGAAAACACCAATTTTATTTACAACTTTATCAAGGACGACATAAAGGAAGGCGGACAGTTTGAAGGAATGACCGTTCATACTCGTTTTCCGCCCGAACCCAACGGATATTTACATATAGGACACTGCAAAGCTCTCTGTATCGATTTCGGAATGGCAGAGAAGTTCGGCGGCATATGCAATTTGAGAATGGACGATACAAACCCCGCAAAGGAGGATACCGAATACGTGGATGCCATCAAGCAGGACATTCACTGGCTCGGTTTTGATTGGGGCGACAGATTCTACTACGGTTCAGATTACTTTGAGAAGGACTATGAATATG
>CAZCPW010000149.1:0-4093 GCA_964499925.1 uncultured Lachnospiraceae bacterium | reverse complement strand
CTCGGAGAAGGAGTGCGTGAGCTTGGAGGGCTTGCGGTTCTCGGCGTCGGCAGGATGAATAATGTGAGAAACGAACGTCAGGCAAGGGGACGTTCCGGACGGCAGGGAGATCCCGGGTTCAGCCAGTTTTATGTAAGTCTTGAGGATGATATTGTAGGCGCCGAGGATAATGAAAAGTTAGAGAAATATATTGACGGCAAGAAGCATATCTCCAAACATCGTATAAAAAAGATTATCAATCAAAGCCAGAAGTTTAAGGTAGAGACGGATGAAGCCGGCCGTAAGCAGTCGGTCAAGTATGATGCCATTCTTAAACGCCAAAGGGAGCTTATATATAGGACAAGAGAGAGCCTTCTAAGCGGAGAGAAGATTGAAAAAAGCAGGATAATCGAGATCGCGACCGAAGACATTCAAGATTATCTGAACGGATTAAAAACTCCGGACGAAGCTGAATTAAGCAGATATATACTTGACAACCTCTCATATTCACTGAATGGTGGGTTGAGCAAAATCGATATTAAGGACAAGGACGCATTAAAGCATTATTTACTGGAATGTGTCAATGAAGGTCTTGCCGCACAAAGAAGACGAATCTATGATGCGGACGCTTATGAACAGTTCATAAGGGAGGCAACGCTTAAAGCCGTGGATGACGGTTGGGTTGAGCTGATCGATTACCTGGAACAGTTAAAATCAGCCGTTACCGGCAGGGCATCAGCTCAGAGAAACGTAATATTTGAATATCAGGATGAGGCTTATTTGTCGTATACGGACACCGGCAAGGCAGTAAAAAGAAACATTATCAGAAATATTCTTCTCAGTGATGTAACGTTTGACAAAGAAGGCCGACTGAAGATTGTTTATCCATAGGATTCTGCGGTTAACAGAAAGGTTTTAAGATACGATTATGACCGATTGTGAAAGAACTCTAAAGGTTTCATCGGAGGTAAGATATGCTGTACAATTTTAATTTAGGTATCGGCTGGGCAAGCAGCGGCGTGGAGTATGCACAGATGTATCGTGCAAACATGCTGAGAAAAGCGGGCATTCCCGCAAAGTTTGTTTTTACCGATATGTTTCCGAGTGAAAATATTGAGCATATGACCAAGAATATCGGATTTACGGACGAGGAGATTATCTGGCTGTATACATTCTTTACGGATACAAAGACGTCACCGGTTACCTTTACCCTTGAGGATTTAAAGAAAACTCTTCCTCATGAACCATACGAATTTACCAGAAACGGGAAGATTTGCAAGTATGTGTTTAAGGGTTCGGACAAGTTTTATACGGCGTTTTTGGTTGATGAGCACAAGAATCTGGTGCATCGAGTTGAAATAGTGTCGAGAGGATGCTTGATACGTAAGGATTACTACACCTACTGTAAAGTTTATTCGGAATATTACGGCCCGTTGAACGGAAAGGCGCATTTATACGGTCGGAGCTTTTTAAATGAGGACGGTACCGTAGCCTATGAAGAGATTAATGATGACGGAAGTGTTCTTTTTAAATTTAAGGATGCCGTTCTTTATTCCAAGGAAGAACTTGTAGGCTATATGGTAAGAAGATTAAATCTTA
The DNA here is from genome assembly GCA_964499925.1 of uncultured Lachnospiraceae bacterium. Lineage (GTDB taxonomy): Bacteria > Bacillota > Clostridia > Lachnospirales > Lachnospiraceae > UBA1258. The sequence goes on along the minus strand of CAZCPW010000149.1, from coordinate 2,515 downwards.
CCTCGAAAGATGTCGTGATTATCGATCGTACAACCGGAATCGGACAGGTAATCCTGGAAAATTGCGGAGATGCACGTGTGGGTGTGGTCATTCATGCCGATCATTTCAGCGAAAGCAGCACGGATGAGGACTACATTCTATGGAACAATTACTATGAATATGTTTTTGCACAGAGCAGTCATGTTGATTTCTATGTAACGGCAACGGATGCACAGAAAAAACTCTTGGAAAAGCAGTTCCTTAAATATTGCAATAAGAAGCCGAAAATTGTCACGATACCGGTCGGAAGCCTTGAGGAACTTAAATATCCAAAAACGGGGAGAAAGAAACATTCAATTATCACGGCATCAAGGCTTGCGACGGAAAAACATTGCGATTGGATTGTGGAGGCTGTCGTAAAGGCAAGGGAAAAGGTTAGCGATATATCCTTGGACATTTATGGAGTCGGAGGCGAAAAATCCAAGCTTGAGAGCCTTATAAAAAAATATGAATGCTCGGATTATGTGAGATTGATGGGTCAGAAAAACCTCACGGACGTATATGCGGAATATGAGGCATATGTTGCGGCTTCACAGAGTGAAGGCTTTGGACTTTCACTGATGGAAGCAATCGGGTCGGGACTTCCAATCATAGGTTTTGACGTAAGATACGGGAATCAGACCTTCATCGATCAGGGAAAGAACGGATACCGTATTCCGGTTTCCGATGATATGGATCAAAAAGAAAAAATAAGGCTTTTGTCCGATTATATTGTGAAAATGTTTACGGAGGATGATATGGCTTCTTTTTCCGCTCATTCATATGAAAAAGCGGAAGCCTATAAGACGGAGGAGGTGATGAAAAGATGGGTAAAATTGATGAAATAACATTGCTTTTTGATTCCTTTTCCGGTGAAAGCGCAAATCTGTACGATTCCTTCAAAAACTCGGGCATTCCGGTAAATGCGGTTTCGATAGGGGACGACGGCTTTCTGCCCGATGGGGTAATGTCTGTTTACGGTTTCTTTTTAAAGGAAAAAGAAAACAATCCCATCGGAAAGCCCAGATTCTTTAACCAGATTGACGTCCCCGACTATTGGCAGATAGAAGGCAATAATTCCGGCGCCAAAGTCGTAAATCATGGCAGGGAAGAAGCACGGATTTTTTATCAAAAGCCTGCACACAAGCGAATTGTAAAGGTTGTGGATTGGCTTGATGAAAAGGGTAATGTCAGGTTGTGCGAGCATTACGATAAGTTCGGAAATATATACTGCAGGACAATTTTCAATAAAGCCGGTCAGCAGATAATGCGGCGTTTTTATACGTCATCGGGTAAAGAGAGAATTGTGGAAAGCTTTGTTACCGGAGATATTTTGTTGGAATATGAAGGCGAAGACCGGATTTTTAAAAACCGGACCGAGTTTGTCAGATTCTTTTTAAAGTGTAATGGTTTTGATAAAGGAGCTTTGTACTATAATTCGCTTTCTTATCCGTTTTTTGTATCACAAAGTCTTGCGGAAAACGGATTTAGGGATATACTTTTCTGGAATGAACCCGTTAAAGACAGCATACCGGGAAATATGTTGGAAATACTTAACAATCGATCGCCAAGGACCAAAACGATTTATGTGCAGAGAAGGGAGGCCTTTGAAAAGCTCATTTCTTTGGGGGCTTCCGGCGATATGGTAAAGAGTCTCGGATACGTTTACAAATTTGAAAGAAACAATAAGCATCGTCCCGAAATACTGGTTTGCACAAATTCGGACCAGGTTCTTCACATTAATGAATTTGCGGCTCTGGTTCCAAATGCAAATTTTCATATTGCTGCGGTTACTGAGATGTCGTCGAAACTTTTGGCAGCAGGGAAAAACAAAAATGTTTTTCTTTATCCGAATGTTAAGCAGGAGCGACTGGATGCCTTGTTTAAGGACTGCGATATATATTTGGATATTAACAGGGAAGCCGAAATCGCGGATGCGGTTCACAGAGCTTTTTTGAACAATCAGCTGATTGTGGGCTTTGAAGAAACGATGCACAATCCTTACTATACGGCACCTACCAACACCTTCCCCGAGCAGGAATACAAAGAGATGGCAGAAGCACTTAACTTGGCTATCGTAACACCCGAGTTGGTAGACGAGGCTTTGAATATGCAAAGAGAGTATGCACTTTCTGCAGATAAAGAAGATTATTTGAAGATATTTAATAAATGACAAACGGAGGACTGGAAGTTATGGAAACAAAGAAAAAGATAAAGGTCAAAATCGCGACTGTTGCCGGGTATATATGCCTCTTGGCGGTAATGGTGTCGGTATTTCCTGTTGTGCTGCCGATGATTTTCGGGTACACACCGTATTTATGCGGAACGGATACTACAGGACAAATCTTCAAATACGGCAGCATAGTCTACACGAAGGACATTGACTTAAGCCAATACGGTGCGGGAACCCTCGCAGCTGTTGAATCGGAAAGCGGAAAGGCTCATACCGTTGATGTGTATTATGTGGATTCAAACAGTGACAACACATTGCAGCTTC
>CAZCPW010000148.1:0-4095 GCA_964499925.1 uncultured Lachnospiraceae bacterium | reverse complement strand
TGAGATGATCGCATATTCCGACTGTGAGAAGATCAAATTCTTCCCGGTCTGGTGTGACGAGTTTAAGAGCCTTACTGTTTCGGGATTAAGGCTTAGGGGTGTTGTAAGAATCAGACGTCTTATAAAGAATGCCGATTTCTTTAATGTATATATGGATTCTCAAGGCAGGAAGGATATGAAAATTATTCTTCCGAAAGGTTTCTCGCTTGAAAACGGAGACACCTCACTTATGCTCATGGCAGGAGAGAGCCTTGAATTCACCGCATTCAGGAGATAGGATTTCCCGAATTGCAATACTTTTTTCTATATGTTAAGATTTAAAGGATTGCGGAGCACACAGCAATCCGGTATCTTAAGGAAAGGTTTTTATGAGTGAAGTCTCGGATGAGGATGAATACAGTCGCAGACGAAAAAGAATAGACCGACTAAAAAAAATCATTGTTCGTACCATACTGGCTTTAATCATCATTCCTACGGTTACCTGTATTATTCTTATCTTCAGAAATCGCCTGTTGTCTCACAAGGTAGAAGAACTGAAAGAAAAGCTTAATTACAGCATTGAAAATCCGGGAGAGAGCATATCGAAGGCAGAGCCTTCTGCGGAACCGGGTGAAGTATCGGTCGAGGAAGATTCGGATTCTTCGGAACCCTTATATGTGGAATGGGAAATATCCGACGAAGAACTTTTTGACGGTTACAGGAAGGTTTATTTGACCTTCGACGACGGACCGAGCGCCAATACATCCGAAATACTTGATATTTTAAAGGAATACAATGTCAAGGCGACGTTCTTTGTGGTAAGACACGACGGATTAAACTACGAAGAACTGTATCAGAGAATTGTGGACGAAGGACATTCTTTGGGAATGCATTCTTCTTCTCACGTTTACAGCGAAGTTTATGCAAGCGTGGATTCCTTTAGGGAAGACACCAAAGAGCTTCAGGACTTTCTTTATATGGTGACCGGGGTTGAATCAAACATCTACAGATTTCCCGGAGGAAGCACCAACAGAGTCAGTCAGACGGATATGAAGCTTCTTGCCGATGAGCTTGAAAAAGAAGGAATCATCTATTTCGATTGGAATGTTTCTTCGGGGGATGCATCATCGGTTCCTCTTACAAAGGAAGAAATCGTTGAAAATGCTACGAGCGGGCTCGAGGATTTGGACGAAGCCGTTATTCTTTTTCACGATTTGGGTTCAAAGACTTCAACGGTCGAGGCTTTGCCCGAGATCATTGAATATATAGAGTCTCTTGACAAGACGGTTATTTTGCCGATTACGGATGAGACCCGGCCTGTAAGGCATTTATCATCGGAAGATGAATAGTATAAAAAACGGAGGATATTAAAATGGGATTTTTTTCAGATTTAAAGGAGGACTTAAGTCAGGCAGCAAACGAATTGATGCCCGGATCGGAGCCCGAAAAGAACGATAAGAAGGCTAATGACAGTTCCTCAAAGGAAATGGACTTAAGCAAGATGCTTGAGAATATCGAGTCAAACGATAAGCCCGCACAGGTTAAGGAAGAAGCACCTGCAGCATCAGAGCCTGCAAAGAAGTCAAAAATCAGTGACGAAAACGGTATTATTACCGCAGGAATGTGCATAAAGGGTGATATTACTTCCGGCGGATCGCTCGAAGTAATGGGCGAAATTACCGGTAATATTACCATAAGCGGAAAGTTAAGCGTAACCGGTACGGTCATCGGTGATTCAAAGGCCAATGAGGTCTATGCGGAAGGTGCAAAGATCACAGGTGAAATCAATTCAATGGGTTCGGTAAAAATCGGACAGAGCAGTGTTTGTATCGGTAATATTTTTGCAACAAGCGCAGTTATTGCCGGAGCCGTAAAGGGTAACATCGATGTTCACGGTCCCGTAATTTTGGATACTTCCGCAATCGTAATGGGTGATATCCGTTCCAAGTCTGTTCAGATTAATAACGGTGCCGTTATCGAAGGTAACTGCTCTCAGTGCTATGCTGATGTATCTCCTTCATCCTTCTTTGACGGACTTAAGAAAGAAAAGAAATAATAAAGGAATGACATTATGCGTATCTTATTAAAGCTTAGCGGCGAGGCTCTTGCCGGAGACAAGAAAACCGGCTTTGACGAAGAAACCGTCAAGGGGGTTGCGGCTCAGGTCTTGGAAGTATCAAAGAACAATGAGGTTGCAATTGTAATCGGCGGAGGAAATTTCTGGAGAGGTCGTACGAGTGAGAATATCGACAGGGTTAAGGCAGACCAGATAGGTATGCTTGCAACTGTCATGAACTGTATTTACGTTTCGGAAATATTCAGAAGCCTTGGCATGAAGACGGAGATTATGACTCCTTTTATATGCTCGACATTTACAAAGCAGTTTTCCAAGGATGAAGCAGTAAAGGCACTTAAAAAGGGAAAAATCGTGTTCTTTGCCGGAGGTACGGGACATCCGTATTTTTCAACCGATATGGGAACGGTTTTAAGAGCTGTTGAGATTGAAGCCGAAGCGGTTTTGCTTGCAAAGTCAATCGACGGTGTTTATGACGACGATCCCAAGGTAAATAAAAACGCAAAGAAGTTTGATGAGATTTCGTTAAAAGAAGTCGTATCGAGAGGCCTTAAGGTGGTTGATACGACGGCAAGTGCTCTTGCACTTGAAAACGGTATGCCTTTTATGGTTTTTGACTTAAATGAAGAAAACAGCATAGTAAAGGCATTAAACGGTGAATTTTCAGGGACCAGAGTTACTGTATAAAGGAGGGCAATATGGACGCAAGAGTTCAAACATATCAGGATAAGATGCAGAAAGCATTTGATTTTCTTGAATCAGATCTTGCTACAATCAGAGCGGGACGTGCAAATCCGCATGTGCTTGACAAGCTTAAGGTAGACTACTACGGAACACCTACACCCATTCAGCAGGTAGGAAACATAACTGTTCCGGAACCGAGGATTATTCAGATAGCTCCTTGGGAGAAGAGCCTTATTAAGAGTATTGAAAAGGCTATCATGGCTTCGGATATCGGAATTACTCCTTCAAACGACGGCTCCGTAATCAGACTCGTATTTCCCGAGCTTACGGAGGAAAGACGTAAGGAACTCGTAAAGGAAGTAAAGAAGAAGGGTGAGGAAGCAAAGGTTGCCATTCGAAATATAAGACGCGACGGAAATGATGCTTTCAAAAAGCTTTCAAAGACCGAAGTGAGCGAAGATGAGATTAAGAAGCTTGAGGACGAGATTCAGAAGGCAACGGATAAATTCATAAAGGATGTTGATTCTTTGGTGGAAGAAAAGAGTGCCGATGTTTTGAAGGTTTGATATCTGCTCACATGGATTTTCTTAATGATTTCAAATATCAAAAAGGCAGGATTTATCCTGCCTTTTTGTAACTGATGTATTTATATTTTTTTAATGGAGAATTAATATGCAGGTACCTGAATCTGTAGCTATAATATTAGACGGAAACGGCCGTTGGGCCAAGGCAAAGGGACTTCCTCGAAACATGGGTCATATTCAGGGAGCGAAGGCCGTTGAAGATATCTGTGAGGTTGCCTACAATATGGGGATAAGGTATCTTACGGTTTATGCTTTCTCAACCGAGAACTGGTCACGCCCCGGCGATGAAGTCGATGCACTCATGAAGCTTCTTCGAAACTACATGATTAATGCAATCAAGCGTGCTACGAAAAACAACATGCGTGTGCGCGTAATCGGGGACAAGAGTAGGCTTGACAAGGATATTCAGGAAAGCATCAGTAAGCTTGAAGATGCCACCAAGGATATGACGGGGCTTAAATTTACCATAGCCATTAACTACGGCGGACGGGATGAAATCAGGAGAGCGGTTGCGAAGATTTCAAATGATGTAAAGAACGGCTTGCTTAACCCCGAGGATATTACGGAACAAACCATTTCCGACAATCTCGATACTGCAGGGCTCAAAGATCCGGATTTACTGATAAGGACCTGCGGCGAGCTTAGAATTTCAAATTTCCTGCTTTGGCAGATTTCTTATTCGGAAATTTACGTAACGGATGTTCCGTGGCCCGATTTTGATGAAGAAGAGTTAAAGAAAGCCTGCGAGGCATATTCAAAGCGCAACAGAAAGTT
>CAZCPW010000147.1:0-4098 GCA_964499925.1 uncultured Lachnospiraceae bacterium | reverse complement strand
AGAAAAAATCTTTTCCTTTGAAAACCTTTTAATCGAAAGCATGCCCACCCTGTATTTTCCGGGTTTAAGCACACCCTTTGCTATTTTTACCGAAAATCCTGACATTTCGAGGTCACGTTCGGTTACGCAGCTTGCCGCAACATCGGCTCTCAGCCTCCCCGAAATATCAAAACCGTAACATTTATCCTTTGAATTAAGTATCAGTTTACGCTTATAAAGAGCATTATCACTTCCCTGAATGTATGAAAAACCCTGGATGAAATAAAAATCCTTGTCTGCTTCGTCATAAGTGAAAGCAGTCATCTCACCCGAATATTCCACGGAAAGCTGCGCCACTCTATCCTCCCTTGCCTTCTTTAGGTTCAAGGGCTTTGCATAGTCCATCAGTTCAATCGATGTTCCGTACTCGTACTGCTCCGCACTCTCGATACGAGTATCCAGGCAATCGGATATCAAATATTTTGAATAAAAAGGATCAAAGGCCCTTAAATCCTTGTGAATTTCATAAAGCCTCTTCTTTTCCTTTTCAAGCCTTTCAAGTGAGGCTTCGTCCGTATCATGCCCTCTCGTCACGGACTCCGCATGATAAAGAAAAACATCATTGCAAACCGCATTGTAGCAGCCCTTTTCAAGTGCCCTGAAGCACAGGTCCACATCGTTAAATGCTACCTTAAGCTCTTCATCCATTCCGAGAAGTTCTTCAAAGAGGCTTCTTCGTATCATAAGGCACGCGCCGGTAACGGCAGCTACGTTGTTTACTGTTTTATTAAAACCGAAATAATATTCATTCGAATCATCGGCAAATTGGAGCTTGTGAACAGGCCCTAAGCGATTATTGAACACTCCTGCATGCTGAATCATGTGTGTGTCAGGATAAAGAAGCTTTGCTCCCACGCAGCCGGTAAAAGGAAGGCTGCACTCGGCTGCCATTTTTGAAAGTGTTCCCTTCTCTGTGAAAGTTATATCGTCATTTAATATAAGCAGATAGTCGCCGTTTGCCTGCTCGAACCCGCGGTTAATCATCTTTGAAAAATTAAACTCCGAAGGCTCGTAGATATAGGTAAAGCCATACTTGCCCGACAGTTCTGAAATCTTTGCCTTATTGTCAAGGCTGCTTCCGTTGTCCACGACGATCAGCTCGCACTTTTCAGTAGGAAGCATGGTATCCACAAGGCTGTCCATGCACTTTTTTAAAAGATGCGGGTTGTCTTTTGATGGGATAACAATTGATATTTTATATTCTTTGTCGCCTTCCGAAGGTTTCTTTCCGGGTGTCAGGCGGGTAAACTCATAATCCTTTACATGAATCAGTACTTCATCGATATGGCTGACCCTGCATTTTAAATTAAAGTTCCTGTCAAAGATGTTTCTAAGGAGCATATCGTATAGAGCTTCGGCTCCGGTCATGCCTTCTTTGAAAATCGCATCCCTGAAAGTGCTCCTTCTGATAGCCACCATGTTGCCAAAGTAAAAATGGTCTAAAAATGTATTCGGAGACCAGCCGGGTTTAAAGAAGGGATTACGTCTTGAGCCTTCCGTTATGCCGTCCAAGGCTTCTTCGTCAAAGTCGGCAACGTCTTCGTTTCCGTAGGCCACATCTATTGCCTTATTTGTTTCAAATAATTCTTCAAGCAGAGGAATCGCAGTGTCCGAAAGAACACCGTTTGTGAAAACAATGATATCCTCAATGCAATTCGATACCTTGAATGAGGAATCAAGTTTCTTCATAGGATAGATAAGCGCGGTAAAGGCTTTATCCTTGGCAGTAAAAACAAGGCTCTTATCGTAAGCCTCACCGTCTTCAAGGGTCATATCAAAACGCTTAAGATCCGCTTCCTTCTTTACGATCCAATCGGGATAGCTTGTTTGTGCTTCCTTAAACTTCTTTTGATAAGTTAAATCAAGATATGAACTTATTAATCCTTTTACTTTGTCCTTCACACTCATATTTTTTAGCTTTCTTGCCGCTGCCTATGCTTAGAAAAACCTTTTTAAATTGCCCTCGATTGCCTTTGCCGTGTCTTCCGAAAGAAGCGTAATATCCAGGTCAAGATAAAGAAAAGTATCTTCATCATGAATGAATCCGTCTATATTGAAGTATAGATTGGGATCATTAGTGGAAAATAAAAACGTGTCCTTACTGAGTCTCTTTCCGTTTGACGCAAGATATTTCTTTGAGTCAACAGGAAAATCAAGTTCCGAAAGCTTAGCCTCGTTAAACTTAATCAGACAGGGAGCATTTACGGGATCTGCCCTTAAAATCTTATCATCCTTAGAAACAAAAATCGTAGCCTTTGCATTCTTTTCGGAAGTGTAAGGATTATCAATGTCAAAAGCGGTATCCTCGGACATTTCCCCTGTCGCACCGCCGGGATAAATCCTGAATTGATAAATCTGCTTATCAAGCGAATCCGAAAATTTACTCTTTATTGGATTAACGATCTTAAATCCGAGTCGCTCACGAAGCTCCGAAAGGCTTAAAGACTTGCCTGTGACCTTCTTTTGGAAGCTCATCTCGTCGAGCTCTATCTCGTCAGCTGCTTCCCTTGAAAGCACAAGCTTATCGAGCACTAAATCAACATTAAACTTTTTGCGCGACTCATCTTCCAACAGATAACAGTAGATTGCCCTGTATGCAGTCTCCTTGACAGGAAGCTTCGTGTCAAGGCACCACTCGTAATCTATCAAGGTCCAGGTATCCCCATCCACCAAAATGTTTGAAAATACCATGTCCTGATCTGCGAAAGGGTAGGTTTCATTAAAACCCGTAAGGGAAACATACTTGTCGAAAAGCTTTGTAAAAGTATCAAAATCATCCGCCTTAAGAGCATCATCCAAAAGCCTTGAGAGTTCAACGCCTTTTACATATTCAAATACGGCTTCCGGACCGGTTAAATCATCTTTTAATGAACATGCGTTAATTTTAAGTTCCGAACCCTCGTACTTTTTTAAAAGCTTACTGTAAAAATCTTTCAAATTATAGATGTGATTAAAAGCTGCTTCGGAAATCGGAAGTTTTTTTACCGTCTTGCCGTCTTTGCCCGACGAAATCACCGTGAAAATACGGTATTCCGGTGCACGGTCATTTGAAAATCTTGCATATTCGATATCTAAAGGCTCTCCTATCACTGTCAGATAGGAATTTGAATAGTATTTAAAGCTTCCGTCATTGCAGGCAGCATCAAAGGCTTCTTTTTCCGAGAAAAGCCTGTAACGATCGGAAGAAAAGCAATAATCGTTGTTTACAAGCTCGCCTGCCTTCGGCATATGAGCGTTTGAGTAAAGATTCTTCATAAACAAAGAATCCGGGTAGGGAAAATACAGCTGAGCCTTTTTAAATTTAAGGCTTTCCAAGAGTTTAAAGAGTCCCGAATAGGTAAAGCCGGTATCCTTCTTTCCCTCTATTCCGGTAAAGTAGTCGTCCTCACCTGCAGCCTTGACGCCTGCAAGGTTTCTAAGCCCCATGCGGTTGTCGGTAATGAAGATAATGCGGCCCTTCTTTGAAAGAAGATTTGAAGTGGCTTTTAGAAAACTCTCATCATGAACGATTATCCAATCAAAGGTTTTTCCCTCTTCCGAAAGAACCTTTAATGTTTCCTCGCAATCTCCGCCGTAAACATTTAAACCGTCAATATCCGAAAAACGTTCGCATACGATTTCGGCATCATAACTATCTTCGGTAAATGCCGTCACATGATGGGTCTTCTTGATAAGCCCCGCTGTAACCGCACCGCATTCGCATTCGCATTCGAGCACGGTATCTGAAGTCTTGATCGGAAGCCAGGAAACTATATTTGACCTTATCTCGCTTAAATGATAAAGGTATTGGTACCCAACCTCGCCTGACACACTTGCCTTTTCCTCAATGATCCCTTGATACTCGATTACATTTAAATCACGGACTATCCGCAGGATATCAGCCTTGATTTCGGAGGGCTCTTCTGTGGATTCACTTATTAAATTTAAATTTACTTTTCCGATTTTCTTTTTAAGCATTCCGAACAGTAACCTTTGAATTCATGTCATAGTATCCAACTGTGTCTTTGTCGGATATAACAGATATAGCAAGTGCATAGTACATACGATGGTAAACCACGA
>CAZCPW010000146.1:0-4115 GCA_964499925.1 uncultured Lachnospiraceae bacterium | reverse complement strand
TAGAAATTCCATGTTTCTTCCTCCTAAAATTTGGAAAGCATTTAAATTCAAAGGAAAAAAAAGACCCTTATTACATTAAAACAAATGTAATAAAAGTCTTACCATTTAAACCTTTGGCGGGCTTGCGCCGAGATGTCGCCAAAAATCCATCATTCGATGGCGGTTACTCCCTTTGATTGCCGTTATTCTACCGAAAATAACCGGTAACGTCAAGAGATTCTCAAAAAGAAACAAAGAGAAAATAAATTTATCGAGAACTCTTTATTTTCGCCGTATTATGCGTTCTTTTTCGATGAAAAAAGTTCTTAAATAACGTCCAAAATCGAACCGAAATTTACACAAGATTTTGTGGTCTATTATTTTGACTTTGACAAGATGGTGTGATAGAATTTTTTTACGATAGGGATATTTTTATCGAAAAAGGTGAACGGGTTGGATAAATTTGATTATAAAGTTCGTATAGACGAAATAGAAGGACTTATTAAAGATAAAAAATATAAAGAAGCAGTGGAAATTGCGGATACCATTGATTGGAGAAACGTGCGCAACAGCATGATGCTCTGCTCGATCAGCGACCTTTACAAGAAGTGCGGCCGCTTCGAGGACAGCCGCGATATATTGCTCATTGCCTACCAGAGAAATCCCGGGGGCAGGATGATTCTTTACTCCCTTTGCGAGTTGTCGATTAAGCTCGGGGATGTTTTAAACGCCATAGAGTACTTTAAGGAGTTCACGCAGGTCGCACCGCGCGACACCGGCAGGTTTGTACTCAAATACAAGCTTTACACGGCTCAGGAGGTCGGGCTTGACGAGCGTATCGGCATCTTGGAGGATCTTCAAAAGTACGAATGCAAGGAACGTTGGATGTATGAGCTTGCCTACCTCTATCATATGCAGGGGTACGGTGAGAAGTGCGTCGAGGAATGCAATCAAATCGTTCTTTATTTCGGAGAAGGCAAGTATGTGCTTAAGGCACTGGAGCTTAAGCTCCTTCACGAGCCTCTCACATATGAACAGGATCTCATCTACCAAAGACTCACGGATCCTCATGCAGGCGAAGAACTGGTTAAGGATCTCGATCAGAGCAAGCTTAATGCCATCGATTTCCAGAAAGAACTTGCAAACAATGTGGCTGAGGTCATAAATCGCGGAGAAACGGATAAAGAAACCGTTTCGGAAGAAATAACGGAACCTGATTACGCGGAAAGTGCAAACGCCGGGGACAGGACGGAGATACTTGAAAGCGTATCCGCATACGGCGGGGCATCCAAAGAAGACCTCGGTGACACCAGGGTCTTGGGCAGTACCTCGTCCGATACAAGGGTGATCAATTCAAAGGAGATCTTGGAAAAAACCGCCGAAAAAGAACCTGCGGTTTCAAAGACGATACTTCCCGAGAAGAGCTACGACGAGATGCGCGGGATTATGCCGAAGTCGCAGAAGAATACAGCCATTCTTTTTCCCAATTATGATGACATGGTTTACACGGACACGGACGGACAGATTGCCTTCAACGTGCCGGAGCATTCCGGTGTCGAAAAGCAGATTACGGGTCAGATCAGTATAAATGAGGTGCTCCTTGAGTGGGAACGCATGAAGAATGCCAACGAGGCAAAGTGGCGTGAAGACATGCAGCGCAGGGTCAAGGAACAGGCAGACAATCTCTTTAAGAGCTTCGACGAAAGCACCAAGGACGGCCTTCTTGAAAAGCTTGAGGATGAGGTCGTAAGCGGCGCAGATGTAACGTTGACATCAGAGGAAAAGACGAACATCTCAAACGAAGGGCTGAATGTTTACTCCGATGAAGATATGACGGAGATATCAATAGCCGGTGAAAGTGATGAATACGTTGAAAGTTACGCAGAAGAGCCTGCAACAGATGAGAGTACGGATGTTTTGCCGGAAGAAATACCGGAGGTTGTCATCCCAAGCGGAAAGCAGGCAGCACCTGCTGTCTCCGATATCAGGGAGATTATTATAGACGATATTCCGGCATCAAAAGAGGCTATGGAAGAGTCTTCACCGGAGCCTGAGAAAGACGACTTAAGTTCTTTACAGGCAGAGTCCGAGGAACAGCCGGAGCCTGCAGAGGAAGCGACGGAGGAACACCTGGATCCCTCACCGGAGGAACTCTATTTTGACAGAGCTTCTTTTTCCGAGAATGAGAGCGAGGTTACCGAAGATTCGGACGAATCGGAAGTCACGCCGGAAGCAGAGCCCGATGAAAACGATTACCTTTTTGCTTTTGCCAAGGCAGGGGAAGAACGGGATAAAGAAGATTTACGGATAATTGAGGAGTTTTCAAATTCCGCGGATTCGGATGACGATTCTGTTGAAGAAGGTTCCGAAACCGAGGGTGAGGCAGAGGAAGAGATTCCTGCTATCGAAGAAGCTTCGCATGAAGATGCTGCACAGGAAGTCAAAGAAGACGTTGCCGATTACGAAGAAACAATTTCAGAGGAAGAGCCGGAAACGGATATTTCGGATGCAGACCTTAAAGAATACGATGTAGAGCAGGATCCCGAATCGGAGGAAGAAAAGGAAGATTCTTATCCGGAGCCGGAGAGCGAAGAAGAGCCTTGCGAAGAGGCAACACCAAAGGTTCGCGAATCGGGCTTTACCGAGGATCAGGAGGAAAGATTCGAAGCCTTCATACAGACGGAAGCGGCAAGGGAGCAGCTCAAAGAAACACTTGAGAATATCTCGATGGAGAGCGGACACGGAAATGTCATCATCGGCAGTGAGGATGTTGACGGAGCCGTCGAGCTTGCCAAAGGCATCATAATGGAGCTTTCCGACAAAGAGAAGATTACCGGAAAGGTTGCAAAGATAAAGGCATCAACATTGAATGCCAAGGATGCAACGGAAACTCTTTCAAGACTGTACGACGGAGCCCTGATTATTCAAGATGGCAATGAGCTTCGTGAAGAGACACTTGATGCAATCAGAAAGGTTACAAATAACCCGGATGTCAGAATCTTCATCATACTTACCGCTACAAAGAGGGCAAAGCACAAATTTATCATGCAAAACGCTGATCTTCTTGAGAGCTTTGACGTAAGTATTGATATAGATGCCTTGTCAAACAAGGAGCTTGTAAATTACGCAAAAGGTTATGCTCACAGCAAGGATTATACGATTGACGAGCTTGGAATTTTGGCACTTCATACACGTATAGACGAACGGCAGACAAACGAACATTGCGTTACGATTACCGAGGTAAAAGAGATTATTGATGAAGCAATTTCCAAATCGTCTAAAAAGAGCGTAAAGCATTTTATGGATGTTTTGGTCGGCAAGCGTTACGATGACAATGAAATGATAGTTCTTCGCGAAAAAGATTTTACAGAATAAAAACCGGGGGATTAATATGAATCCGATAGCGATAACAGAAACAGACGAATATCTTTTTGCTGAAGGTACCAATTACGAGATATACAAAAAAATGGGCGCTCATCCGTGCACAGAAGACGGAAAAGAAGGAGTTTATTTTTCGGTTTATGCACCGCATGCCAAGGAAGTATATGTCATAGGTGATTTCAACAACTGGGCGGAATGGCAGACGCCTTTACGCAAGCTCGGACCCGGAGGAATCTGGGCCGGCTTTGTTGAGGGAGCAAAGGAATATGATTTATACAAGTTCTTTATAAAGACTGCAAACGATTCAACTCTTTATAAAGCCGATCCCTTTGCAAATTATGCCGAGAAGCGTCCCGGAACTGCTTCGAGGATTATCAATTTAAACGGATTCAAATGGGCCGATAAGAGATGGCTCGACAAGCGCGATAAGGCAGATATGTTTAAAGAACCGCTCGCAATTTACGAGTGTCAGATCGGTTCTTTCATGAAACACCCCGGAAGGGAAGACGGCGCTTACTATTCCTACAGGGAATTTACGGATCGCATAGTCGAATATTGCAAGGAAATGAAGTATACCCATATCGAGCTTATGGGAATTGCCGAGCATCCCTTTGACGGTTCCTGGGGATATCAGGTGACAGGTTACTATGCTCCCACATCAAGATACGGCGAGCCCAAGGACTTTATGTATCTGGTAAACGAGCTTCATAAAAACGGAATCGGCGTGATTCTTGACTGGGTTCCCGCGCACTTTG
>CAZCPW010000145.1:0-4179 GCA_964499925.1 uncultured Lachnospiraceae bacterium | reverse complement strand
GTCGGTCTGTCTCCGAAGTCGCCGCCGTAGCCTAGGCGCTTCTTTCCGTTATGCTCCTGCCAAACCGCCTGGTCGATAAAGTCCCAGATAAAGCCGCCCTGATACATATCGTATTTGTCTTCAAGGTCGGTATAAAGCTTCATGCCGCCAAGAGAGTTACCCATTGCGTGCATGTATTCGCAGCTGATATAGGGTTTGTCGGGATTGCCTGCCAGATATGCATCAATCTCGGCAGGCTTTGCATACATGCGTGAATAAACATCGGTAGATGCGGCCGACGGCGGATAATTTACGCAGCCCTCATAATGTACAAGCCTCGTATCATCCTTTTCATGCAGAAAATCATGCATTTTGATAAAGTTATCTCCGCCGAAAGATTCGTTTCCCAAAGACCAAAGCAAAACCGCAGGATGATTCTTGTCTCGCATAAACATGGAATTTGCTCTGTCAATGACGCAATCCGTCCATTCGGGCTTTGACCACGGAATGACATGCTTTTCGCGATCCGGATACTCTATCCCCCAGGTTCCGTGCGTTTCCATGTTGGTCTCGTCTATCATATAGATGCCGTATTCGTCGCAGAGTCTGTACCAGTAGGACTGATTGGGATAATGACAGGTGCGGACGGCATTGATGTTGTTTCTCTTAAAGGTAAGAATGTCTTCAAGCATCTCTTCCTTGGAAGTGTGCCTTCCGTTTACTGCGGAGAAGTCATGCCTGTTCACTCCCTTGAAGATAATTCTGCGTCCGTTTATGAGCATGAGCCTGTCCTTCATCTCGAAGGTTCTGAAGCCCGCATTCGTAACGGCAATTTCGATTATCTGACCTTTTTCGTCCTTAAGGATGAGCTTTACCGTATAAAGATTTGGCTCCTCGGCACTCCAGGGCTTAATATTCAAGCCCTCGATATGAAGCTTTGCATTCTCACCCGTGATTTCAGCCGAAGCCTCAAATACCTTCCGGCCTGTATTTGCCTCGTCAAGTTCTATCTGTACCGTGGCGGGATTTCCGTACAGAGAAGCACTTACGTCAAGTATCCCCTTATCATAGGAAGCATTGAGAAGAGCCTTTACGAACACATCCTTCACATGAGCCTTCGGAATCGCATAGAGATACACATCCCTGAAGATACCGAAGAATCTGAACATATCCTGATCCTCAAGCCAGGAAGCACTGCTCCTCTTATAGCATTCAACGGCGATTCTGTTACGTCCGCCATGCACAAAATCCGTGATTTCGAACTCTGTGGGTGTGAAGGAATCCTCGCCGTACCCCACGTATTTACCGTTTATGAAAAGTCTGAATGCCGTCTCGACACCCTGAAAAGAAATAAACAAAGGCTTTCCCTCAAGGTTTCTCGATACTCTGAAATCAGTCGCATAGCTTCCGACCGGAGCGTCATCTTTTGAAATCTGCGGAGGAAAGAGCTGTTCCTTACCGTCCCACGGATATTCGATATTCGTATAATGAACGGTGTCGTACCCCTGAAGCTCGATATGTCCCGGAACCTTAATGTCGTCAAAATCCCTGAGGTCATACCTCTCCTCATAGAAGTTCTCCGGTCTTTCATCGAGGTTTTTCGAATATTTAAACTTCCAAACACCGTTTAAGCTCTGTCTTAACGGCATATCCTCGCCCAATTCGGTTTCTTTTTCATGCTCGTAGAAGAAATGGTCCGAATGAGCCGGCACCCTGTTTTCGCCGAAATTCCGAGGATTTTCAAGATAATCTTTCAGTTCGCTCCCTGTCATGTTCATACCTTCCTGTTTGTAATGTAAGTTCTTTTTCTATTCTATCGTACGTCCGCTTAATCCCCTTGTCGCGCTCCTTTAAAAGCCTTAAAAATTCGGTCGGCGTACATGAAAATTCCCTTTTAAATGCCCTGTTAAAATAGCTTACGTTGTTAAATCCCGACTCAAGTGCAAGCGCCGAAATCGTATCCACCGATTCGGGATCCTTATAAAGCGTCCTTGCTGCTCTGAATATACGAAATCTTATCAGATAATCAATGGGAGACATGTTAAGAATTCTTTTAAAACATCTTAAGCACTCATTTTGCCCGACATGAATCTTTTCCGCGATATCGTTTAGGGTAATGGGTTCCTTATAGTTTTCGCGTATAAAGGAAAGAGCCGTCTTTACTCTGAGTTCGTCGCGAGATGAAAGGCTCACGGCATCAAAATCCGCATCGGAATCCTTGACATAGTCGATAAAGAACGCCCAGAGCAGGCACAGATTTGCCTTGATAAGAAGCTCATATCCGGGCTTCTTTGCCTCGTTTATGCGAATAATATCCTTAACCTTGTCGATTGCCGTTTCACCCAACAGATTATTGTTGTGTAATGCCAGGCACTCAAGTGACTTGTCAAAGATGGTCTTGTCGTAGTATTTCCGGGAAAGGTATTCGTTTCTTTCTCCGACCACCGTTTCCGGTCCGAATTCTATGCTCACATAGACGGTTTCTTCTTCCTCGGTCGATGTAAGCCTGTAAAAAGAATCTTCAAAAAGCAGCACTGCCTCTCCGGGATATGCCTTGATGACCTTATTTCGAACCGATACCCTTATCGCCCCGCTTACCACATATATGATCTCTATCGCTCCGGTTTTGGTCTGCCACGTTCCGAAAGGTCCGTCCTCTTTTGAGCGCACCTTCCTTAAAATTCTGACAGGATACCCTGCGGTTTCAAATTTGTTTAAGGTTACTTCCGCCATGCCTATCCTTCAAAGTACTTTTCGACCAGTCTTACCATATCCTTGTAATCCTTCGTGCCCATTGTCTCGACACTTGAATGCATCGAAAGTTCGGCAAGTCCGATATCCGCCGTCCTCACGGAAACATGAGACGTCGAAATATTGCCAAGCGTTGATCCGCCAGCCACATCCGAATTGTTCGAATAATTCTGTAAGAAGATTCCTGCGTCCTTCGCAAGTTTCCTGATATATGCCGCGCTGTATGCATCGGTCGTATACTTCTGATTCCCGCTGAATTTAAGCACAACACCCTTGTTGATAAACGGCCTCGACGTGGGGTCCGCCTTTAAAGGCATTGCCGGATGAACCGCATGCGCATTGTCTGCGGAAATGTTGAAGCTTTCGCTTATAAGGCGAATGTATTCCGATCTGGATAAAGGAAACGACTCGCATATCCTTACAAGTACATCTTCAAGGAAGCTTGAGCCTGCTCCCTGCTTTGTCTGACTTCCGACTTCTTCATTGTCAAATACAGCCAGTACCTTTACATACCTTGAAGCCTTTGACTTTATAAGCCCTTTAAGCCCCGCAAACACGCAGGCCTGGTCGTCAAGTCTGGGACTTAAAAGAAGCTCTTCGTTTCTACCAAGGAAGGTTCCTTTTTCACGTGCATAAAGAAACAAATCCGTCCCCAATATATCATCTGCCGGTACTCCGGCTTCCTGCGCTATTAAATCGTTAAATTTGCCTACCGAAGAGAAATCTCCGAATAGGGGAAGCATATCATTCTGTGCGGAATATTTCTTTCCCGAATTAATCTCTGAATCCATATGAGGAGCCACATTCGGAATGACACATAAGTCTCTGTCAATATTAATAAGCTTTTCCGAAAGCCTGTCCTCATCAAGAAAAACAACACGACCGGCTATCGATAAGGGCCTGTCAAGCCACGACGAAAGAATCATTCCTCCGTACTTTTCCACATTAAGTCTTACGAGATTACCTTCAAATACCATCTCGGCATTCTCTTTAATGCGAAAGCAGGGTGAATCGGAATGTGTACTGAACACATGAAAGCCTTCGATTGCATTTTCCTTCGGAATTGAGAAAGCAATAAGGCTTGAAGAGTTCCTGATCGTGTAATACAGCCTGCCCGGTTTAATGTCCCAGCTGCCTGCTTCCGAAAGTTCCAAATACCCTTCTTTTTCCAGTTCGCGCTTGACTGTATTTACACAATGAAAGGCCGTAGGACTTTCATTTACATGATTCATAAGTTCAAGTAATTCTTCCATGTGGATGTCACCTCCGTTTGAATCTAATTTTAACACCTAAGAGTAAAAAAGTAACTATTGAAAAAGGCCAATGGAAAATCCATTGACCTCTCCCTCTCCGTCCTCGCTATGCTCGGCCACCTCTCCCAAAGGGAGAGGCATGCCCTCTCCGTCCTCGCTATGCTCGGCCACCTCTCCCAAAGGGAGAGGCAAGCCC
>CAZCPW010000144.1:0-4184 GCA_964499925.1 uncultured Lachnospiraceae bacterium | reverse complement strand
TTCAGAAAGGGCTTTATCCTCTTTTGACCACTCGTCCATCAGCTCCAAAATCTCTGCTTCGGTCGTGTCAATCTCACCCTGTATCTCCGTAAGCTTTCCGTAGTTTGACGCATATTCGGGATTCTGAAGTTCAAGCTTTTTACTCTCCACCAGGGCTTCCTTTGCAGCTATTTCGGCTTCGAGCTTTTCGATTCTTTTTTGAATCTTTGCCCGTTCCTTCCCCGGATTGTTTGAAATATTCTGCTTCGGCACACTCGCCTTTACAGGCTCACCCTTTACCGTATCCGCTGCAAAGTTTAAGCCTTCGGCATCGCGTTCTTTTTTCTTTTTCTCCTCGTACTCTTCGTATCCGAAGGCGAAATTATTCACCCCGGATTTCGTAAATTCAAGCACACGGCTCGCAACGCTTTTTACGAAATAACGGTCATGGGAAACAAAAATAACGGAGCCGTCAAAGTCCTTTAACATACTCTCAAGTGTTTCCTTGCCCACGATATCCATATGGTTGGTAGGCTCGTCAAGAATCAGAAAATTGGGGCCGGTCTTGAAAATCTTGCAAAGAGCAAGCCGCACGCGTTCTCCGCCCGAAAGCATATTTACCTGCTTAAATACGTCCTCCCCTGTAAAAAGAAAAGCACCGAGGTCGTTTCTTGCCTCTGTTTCCGTAAGCCTCGGAAATTCGTCCCAATAATCGTCGAGGACAGTCTTTTCCGAGCTGTAACGTGCCATCTGCTGGTCGTAGTAGCCGATATCGACGTTGACGCCGAATTTAAACTCACCCGAAAGAGGATTTATCTCCCCTATAATCGTCTTTAAGAAAGTCGACTTTCCGATTCCGTTTCCGCCTATTATGCCGATTTTCTCGCCCTTTTTCATGTCAAGCGAAACAGTTTCCAACAAATCCGTGTATCCGATTCCGAGCTTGTCCGTAAAAAGAACGTCCTTGCCGGTTTCGCGCTTCGGTACGAAAGAAGCATGGAAAGACTTCGTATCGTACCTGTCGGGACAGTCAATCTTCTCCATATGCTCGATTGCTTTAAGCTTTGAGCGGGTCATTGCAACCTTTGTGGGGGTATTTTTAAACCTTTCGACGATAGTCTCAAGACGCTTGATCTCCTGCTGCTGTGCCTCGTAATCCTTCTTCTGCTTTTCATATGCGGCTCTTTTAAGCTCCATAAACTTTGTGTAGTTTCCGGAGTAACGTTTTATTTTTCCGTATTCGATTTCATAGACAACATCGACGATATTGTCAAGGAACATTCTGTCGTGGGACACCAATACAACAGCTCTCGGGTAATCCTTTAAATATCCTTCAAGCCACTCGACTGTCTCGATGTCAAGGTGGTTGGTAGGCTCGTCCAAAAGAAGAATGTCGGGCTTCTCCAAAAGAAGCTTTACAAAGGCAATCTTCGTAAGCTGGCCGCCGGAAAATTCACTCAGAGGCTTTTTCTTGTCATCGTTTGTAAAACCGAACTTCTTCAGTACGACTTCGTATTCTTTTTCATAATAATAGCCGCCAATGTAATTAAACTGCTCCTGAAGCTTGGTGTAGCGTTCGACGAGCTCCGGGGAATGGTCCGTTTCCATTTTAACGACCATTTCCTCCATGGACCTCTCAATATCCTTTATGGGCTTAAAAACCTTCTTTACCTCTTCTTCAAGCGTCAGACTTTCATCGTCGAAGGTCATCTGCTTTAAATAGCCGATCTTCGGGTCGCCCGTCTTTGCGATGTAAATATCCTCGTCCGAATCCCTTTTTACGAGGTCTATCTCACCGAGTATCAGTTTTAAAAGGGTCGTCTTGCCCGATCCGTTTCTTCCGACAACGGCGATTTTTTCCCTGTTGTTTCTTACCTCAAAATTTATATCTCTAAGTATCGTGTCGGCGCCGTACATCACGGAACCGTTGTGAATCTGATAGAGCATCCCATACCTCTTATATCTTGTTTATCCTGATTACCATGCCTGCCTTTGCGGGAAGCGTCAGAGAAAGAAAACCATTCTCACCCGTAATTTCTTTTTCCGAAGTGTCAAACCCGTCTCTGTCCGTATACATAAGCATTGTATATCTGACAGAGCCTGCGGGACTTACCTCCCAGGCCGGAACCTGCACGTTTCTGTCAACGTCGTCTCTGTTTACCAAAACAATCATTGCCGTTTCGGAATCAAATCTTGCATAGGAAAGCAAATGTCTCTCACGCAGAAGTGCCTTTGTGGAACCGTACGTAAGGACCGAATTTTCTTTATGTATGCGAATCATTTCTTTGTGGAAGTTAATTAACTCTCCGTCTTCCCTTCCCCAAGGATAGGTGCGTCTGCTGTCGGGATCGGTAAAGCCGGTCTGTCCCGCCTCGTCTCCGTAGTATATAGTCGGAGCCCCCATCCAGGTCATCTGCATCAAAACCGCAAGCCGCATGACCGACTTGTCCACATCCCTGTCTGCCTGAGAGCATCCCAAGGTGTTCGTCCTTCCGATCTTACCGTTGGTGCGGGTTAAGAATCTTGAATGGTCGTGGTTTGAAAGTTCATTCATGGATACTAGCTTTGCGCAGTTAGAAAGCCTGCTGCCGGCATAGGTCATCGA
The DNA here is from genome assembly GCA_964499925.1 of uncultured Lachnospiraceae bacterium. Classification (GTDB taxonomy): domain Bacteria; phylum Bacillota; class Clostridia; order Lachnospirales; family Lachnospiraceae; genus UBA1258. The sequence continues at coordinate 1,600 of CAZCPW010000144.1, read as the reverse complement.
GTTAAAGAACGCGTCGGAATTTCCGAGCAGATCCCACCTAAAGTCGTCGCTGTGCTTCTCCATGCCGGTTAAGAACCAGGTCACGGGTTCCATGAAGGCATCGTAGTTCATGACGGAGTCCCACTCGGTCCCGTTGAGCCAGGACTTAGGGTCGCCGTAATGCTCTGCAAGTATGATTGCATCGGGATTGGCTTCCTTTACCGCCTTTCTGAAGCGTTTGAAAAATTCATGGTTAAACTCGGGTGAATGCCCCAAATCGGCCGCAACGTCCAGACGCCACCCATCGGCATTAAATGGTGGAGTCACCCATTTCTTTGCAATTTCGATGATCTTGTCGTATAAAGAAGGGCTTGCTTCGTAATTGAGCTTCGGAAGCGTATCATGTCCCCACCAGCCGTCATAGCTAGTGTTGTAAGGCCAGCCGTCCGGATTTTTAAAATCAAAATAGTCCACATAAGGGCTTTCTTTGGACACAAAGGCGCCCTCCGCAAAGTCAACGCTACCCTCGTAAATGCGCTCTCTGTCAAGCCATTTGTTAAATGAACCGCAGTGATTGAACACGCCGTCTAAGATTATCCGTATCCCTCTTTCGTGCGCCAATCTTACGAGCTCACAGAAAAGTTCATCCGATGCCTCGAGATTCTTTAAAGAGCAGACACGGCTCTTGTACTTTGATGCGTTCTTATTGTCCGTATCTCCCTCTGCAAGACATTCTCCGCCGTCCTCGACTATTTTTCCGAAGTGAGGGTCGATATGTTCGTAATCCTGACTGTCGTATTTGTGATTGGAAGGAGAAACAAAAAGCGGATTAAAATAAATGGCATCTATTCCGAGGGAGGCAAGATAATCAAGCTTATTGATAACACCCTGAAGGTCTCCTCCGTAAAAATCCCTTGTGGACTGGGCTCCGTCCGGATCGGGTTCTTTATCCCAGTCATTTATGGCACGTGAATGTCCGCCGATGTAGTAGTATTCCCTGTCCTCCACATCGTTTGAGGGATCCCCGTTGCAGAATCTGTCCGTGTAAATCTGATACATAACCGCGCCCTTGGCCCAGTTCGGAGTATGAAAGCCGGGTATAATCGAGAACTGCAAAAGATTGTCGGTACCGGTCTTAAGCCCCGCCTGATCGTATATAAACCAATAAATTCCGTATGCGATTTTGAAATAGTAGTTAAATTCCGTATCCGAAATCGAAACATGACAGGAATAGAAATCAAAGAGTCCTTCGCTCTTTTTTAACTCCATTGGGTACTCCTGCCCGCCGGTCACCAGCACTATCGCATCGGCGTTGTCTTTGGCTATCCTTATGGTAATTTCCACTTCCTCGTAGGCATTCGGTTCCTCCGGCGTTACGAAGTTCGCCGTCGTATCCGAAAATACTGCCTCTTTATTGAAAAGCGGTCTCATAAACGCTATATAATGTCTGTCATTGTCCGGTTTGTTGTTGTATCCAAGTTCCATAGTCTCTACTCTTTATATATGCAGTTTAAATCTGATGAAATCTTACTAAAATTCAATTAACACAAGTATACCATCAGTTTCTTTTTGTAACAATGAAACAGGCAGTAGAATCATCTACTGCCTGTTTCTGAGAAGG
>CAZCPW010000143.1:0-4194 GCA_964499925.1 uncultured Lachnospiraceae bacterium | reverse complement strand
GAAATTCTTTCAAAATGGTTTCGTCGGATTTTGCCATTGCATAAAGTTCTTTAAGCTCCATGATTTTTCCTTTCTTTGTACGTAAAGTTTGTTTCTTTTTATGAGTAGATAATAGCATCCCTTACGTAACCAAAACGTAACCTCTTTTGAAAAATTATATCGCGGTTACAGCATCGTCTCCGGTTTGACGGATTACTTCACGCAAATCATCAAGTAGTTTTTGAAAACGTTTGTAAGTTTCGTAAGCCTGAGAAAAGTATCTAAGTGCACCCTCTCGGTCACCGCCGTCCTTTGCATGCCAGGAATCGCAGGCGTATTTGTGAAGCTCATTGTGGCATTCAACAGTCTGCTTAAAAGCCTTTGAATTAATAATATGAGAATCGGTCTGTGCTGCTGCCCATTTTCCGAATTTGCATCCCTGAGGATTGTTAAGCTGAGTAAGCTGCAGGGTTTCAAAATCAGCAAGGTTGTTGTAAAGTCGCCAGGTAAAGATCAGATGATCCACCTCGAATACTTTGATCCAGTCAAGTGTTGTGAGCTTGGAATTCTTACGTGCCATATCACTTCTGGTCTTGTCGATATCTCTGGATATTCGGTAAAGGTGCGCACCGGTGTCAACGCATTCCTGAGAAAGGGTTTCATAGCTGGCGGCTATGGAATCGATGGAGGTCACAAAGGAGCGAGTCAGGGAAGACTGGGTATTTATCTCATCGTAAATGCCGTCGATTTCCCTGGTGATGGTATCTAGACTTTCGGTCATTTCGGTCATGTCGTCCAAGGACTTATGAACGCTTGTATTGCCTTCTCCAAGCTGTTTTGTAGTGGCTTCGACGGAATCGGCAAGACCTGAAATACCGTCCATCAGCTCATCCACATACTTGACTACGTCCTCGGCAGAAGCCGTGGTGTTGGCGGAAAGTTCTTTTATCTGATTTGCGACAACGGCGAATCCTCTGCCCGCTTCTCCGGCACGTGCCGCTTCGATGGATGCGTTTAGGGCAAGCAGACCGCTCTTCTGAGCAATCTTCTTTACCATATCGATTATTTCGTGGATCTTTATTGCTTTTTCCTTGAAATCAGCCACCTGCTCATTGATGTTCTCAACCTGTTTGGAGGAGTCGTCAATCATGCGAATGCTGTCTTTCATCACATCCATGCAGGTATTTGCGTTTTGAATCACATTGTGGGAATTCTTTTGGATATTTTCGGCGGCATTCTGGATATTCTGAATGGACTCGCCGAGATCCCGGCTGGAGTCCTTCATATCGTTGATGGCTGTGGTCTGGGAGTTCACCTGCTCAATCATTTCCTTTACGCAGGAACTGTCCCCTATTCGTGTCATGGAATCGTTGAGTTTCATGACAAAGACGTTATTGTCGGTAATCAGCGTATCTATCTGCGCCTGCTTTTCACTTGCCGCTTGAGCGGAGGCTTTGGCTATTTCCGCTTCGAGATTTTCTTTCTTTTTAAACATGTGCATTCCCCCGTATCTTCTTTCGAAGAAATTCAAAAAATTTATAAGTAAAGAATACCACAGAACCGTGGCAGATTCTACAGAAGCCTGGCAAGTTTAAGCAACTTGGGAGGTCTTTTTTATAAGAAGACATGGTACAATAAGGTCAGTCTGTAAGACAAAAAGAAAGGATGTGTAATAACATGAAATTCAGTAACGGATGTTGGTTACAAAAAGAAGGATGCAGCTGTTTTGCGCCTGCTGAGGCATATTTTACAAAGGTTGAAGAAAGAAAGGTCACTGTCTGTGCACCGACTGTACACATAAACGGCAGGGGAGATACTTTGGGAGGCGTCAGTCTGACACTTGAGATTACCTCTCCCGCGCCGGAAATTTTACGTGTGCGCACATATCATTATAAGGGGCAGGTCATTGATACGCCTTCATTTGAACTTGAGTTAAATGAAGAGCTTCCGCTTGATGTAGTCGAAACTGAAGATGAAATAAGTATCAAGAGCGGAGATTTGACCCTTGTTATTACAAAGAAAAACTGGTCCATGACCTATTATCGCAAGGGCGAGATGATTACCAGAAGTGCGGGACGCGATCTTGCGCTTATGAAGACGGATTTTAAGGGATTTGCTTACAACGATACGGATGAAAAAGAAACTTACATGCGTCAGATGCTTTCTTTATCCGTCGGAGAACTTGTCTACGGCACCGGCGAGCGTTTCACGCCCTTTGTGAAAAACGGACAGAGTATCGATATGTGGAATGCGGACGGCGGCACGAGCACCGAGCAGTCCTATAAGAACATCCCGTTCTTTATCACCAATAGGGGCTATGGTGTCCTCGTGAATCATACGGAGAAGGTTTCCTTCGAAGTTGCAACCGAGATGGTGACAAGGACCGAATTTTCCGTGCCCGGCGGATACTTGGATTACTTCCTGATTAATGGGCCCACCATGAAGGAGGTTCTTAAGCGCTACACCGATCTCACAGGCAAGCCGTCTCTTCCGGCACCCTGGACCTTCGGTCTGTGGCTTTCCACTTCTTTCACCACGAGTTACGACGAAGCAACGGTTATGAGCTTTATTGACGGAATGCTTAACCGCGGAATTCCGCTTAGGACCTTCCATTTTGACAGCTTCTGGATGAAGGAATTCCACTGGTGCAACCTTATGTGGGACAATCGCGTGTTCCCGGATCCGGCGGGAATGCTTAGCAGGATTAAAGCCAAGGGTTTGAATATCTGCGTCTGGATCAACAGCTATATTGCTCAGGATTCCGAGCTGTTTGATGAAGGTATGGAAAAAGGATATTTCATTAAGAGGACCAACGGACAGGTTTGGCAGTGGGATATGTGGCAGCCGGGCATGGCAATCGTGGACTTTACGAATCCCGAGGCTTACAAGTGGTTTCAGGATAAGCTTGAGGTTCTTTTGGATATGGGTGTTGACTGCTTTAAGACAGACTTCGGTGAGAGAATTCCTTCAGAGGGCGTTGTTTTTTATGACGGTTCCGACCCGGTAAAGATGCACAACTACTACACTTACCTTTACAACAAGTGTGTTTATGAACTTTTGGAGCGAAAGAGAGGCAAAGGTCAGGCGGTTTTATTTGCGCGTTCCGCAACCGTCGGCGGTCAGAAATTCCCGGTACATTGGGGCGGTGACTGCTGGTCCGACTATGAATCCATGGAAGAGAGTCTTCGCGGAGGACTTTCCTTACTGATGAGCGGCTTCGGTTACTGGGCTCATGATATCGGCGGATTTGAGAATACCTCTACCGCAGACGTTTACAAGAGGTGGGTGGCATTCGGCCTTCTTTCTTCGCATTCGAGACTTCACGGAAGTTCTTCTTACCGTGTGCCGTGGATTTATGACGATGAGGCTGTGGATGTGGTTCGTTTCTTTACAAGGTTCAAGGCAAGTTTAATGCCATACGTTTACAAGACGGCAATAGATACCTCCGTTACCGGTGTTCCGACCATGAGGAGTATGGTCTTGGAATTTACCGATGATAAGACCTGCCACTATCTGGACAAGCAGTATATGCTCGGTGACAACCTTTTGGTCGCACCGATTTTCAACGATCAAAGCGTTGCAGAGTATTATCTTCCCAAGGGAACCTGGACGAATTTCTTTACCGGAGAGGAAAAAGAAGGGTGCGGCTGGATTACGGAGAAGCACGGCTATTTAAGCATTCCGCTTATGGTAAAGGAAAATTCAATCGTGGCAATGGGTGCACACGATGATGGGCCCGAATACGATTACGGCGACGGCGCCGAATTGAGACTTTATGCACTGAAGGACGGCAAGACCGCGGAAACAACAGTTTACGGCATGGACTGTCAAAAAGAAATTTCCATGAGCGCAGAAAGAAACGGGAACTTGATTCACATCATCGTTAAGAGCGACAAAAATTACTCAATTCGTCTTGTAAACATAGCTGACGCTACGGTGTCTGTCGGTGAAGTGATGAAAGACGGGAAGGATACCGTAATCAGTTTGACAGGGGATGCGGAGATTACCGTTACTTTAAAGTAAACCGAGAACCGGCACGTATCGTTTTGGATAACGGAGATTTAAGATTTCTTTATACTGCCTTAGTGCCGGAAAGGATAGGATTATGGTTGTTAATTTTGAGTTCTTGGATGATGAACCCATTGAGAATCTTATTACCTGCATGAATTTCAAGATAGACAGGGTAGTTTTCTTTGGCTATCACAAAACCATCGA
>CAZCPW010000142.1:0-4224 GCA_964499925.1 uncultured Lachnospiraceae bacterium | reverse complement strand
AGAGCGCCACGTTAGGGACGTGGAGGCCGCAAGTTCAAGTCTTGTCACTCCGACTAACAGAAAATCCCTTGAAACTGTGATTTCTTAGTAAAATCAATGGTTTCAAGGGATTTTTTATGTTTCGAAAGCCTTAAAATATTTATGAAATCAATACGAATTTAGCAGATAAATTGAAAAAGTGTCCACGGATGTGTCCACGCAAATTGTCCACGAATCCAAAAAGTAATTACTATTTGCATTACAAAAATGCGGACCCTAAAGCATCGGAAATCTTCTTCCTGCGGTCAGCATCCTTCATGATCATAGAATGCTGATATACAGTTTTAAGCACCGAATCTGTTGACCATCCTCCCATATCCTGGATAGTCTTCTGGTCAACTCCCATGTCCATCATCTTGGAGGCAAAGTAATGTCGGAGCTTATGTACCGAAAACTCCGGTATTCCGAGTCTCCTCTGAGTCCTTAACAAATAATTTGATATACTCTGCGGAGATCCATTGTAAAAGTATCCTTGCTCCTGAATAATTCTGACCACTTCCTCCGGAATAATGATGTCTCTCGTCGATTTAGTAGTCTTGGTGGCCTTCACAACCCACTTTCCGTCCTTATCTTCGACCAAGGCCTTGTTGACGTGCACTATATTATTCTCTGCATCCAGGTCCGCAGGATACTCCAAAGCGCAAATCTCGCTTCTTCGACACGAGTAGCATGCAAGTACCAAAGGAACATAGAATTGCGTTCCCTTGCTATGTTCCAATATGTTTTTTACCTCAGAATCGCTCGGAATATATGGCTCCTTTGCTTCCTTTTGCGGAAGAGTGGTGGAAATCCTAAGCTCCGGGCGAAACTGCCCTAAAACGGCCGATATAAATCCGTGCAAAGTCCGTACAGTCTTCGGAGCCTTGTCTGCAGATAAGACATTTACACACCTTTGGATGTCGGCCTGCGTGATGTCTGTGGTATAAAGGGACGTAAAACTCTCCGGAAGGCGATTAATGTATAGTCCATATTCACGCACGGTACGCGGACTCAACACATTCTCCTTGATCCGGACGTATTCCATCGCAGACTGTCGAAAAGTGGTTCTTCCGTGCTTCGGCAGTGCATCTTTGGTCTTTTCGGCCATCAATTGCAATGCTTCTCTTTGAGTCGGCTTATAAGGTACCGTAACAGAGTACCTTCGGCCGTTGAATTGCTGCTTAATCCGGTATGATCCGGAGGGAAGCTTCTCAATCGTCATTGGATTTCCTCGATTCTAAAAAGCTTATGTAATCAAAGACCTCTTTTTGCTTTTCTGGGCATAATCGTTCGATGCGTTCTATGCACTCTTTGAATTTAACCGGGCATTAGAAAACATCATCAGGATTTCGACCAAGCAAGTGGCCAGAATCACATTGGAGAACATTGTCAAGAGCATTTATTTTATCAATACCCATGTTCTTGATATCGCAAGTTTCATATCTCGATACGGTACTTTCTGTAACACCAAGAGCACTCGCTACATCCTTTAAGGTCAGGCCCAATTCCAAACGTCTTTCTTTCATAAATTTCCCAATATTCATTTCTTTGCCTCCAAGAAATCCAAAAAATCAAAAAGGCTTTTTCTTTTTTCGGGGTCTAATGCATCAATGCGCCTTGCACACTCCAAAATTCTTCCTTCCCGATCATCATCTTTTTCCATTGGAACATCCATGCCTATAAGCCACGCAAGATTTACATCCAATGCCTGGCACAACAGAAGCATTCGCTCTAAGCTTGGCTTCGCATAACCTGACAAATATTGATTAATCGATGATTTTTCACTTGCAAAGAGAGAGGCTTGGCATCTTTACTGGAAGACTCTGATTCTTCCCAACCAAGCAAGTAAGCCGGAGAACAATCTAACGCACTGGCAATTTTTGTAATTTTATCTCTTCGCATATTTGCAATCATTCCGTTCTCCCATTTTCTAACTGTACTCTTGCCGACACCAACCCTATTACCCAATTCTTCCAATGTCATAGAATTTCGTTTCCTTAACATTTTTATCTTTTCGCCCATTTCCATAATCAGACACTTCCTTTCTATATGCAAAGGGTAGCATTAATGTGTCATTTGAGCAACAAAACAATGCAAGAATAGAAAAGGATGTCTTTAATGACACAGAATGTTGCTACCAATGGGAAATGGCTTGCTAATTTATAAACGTCCTAAACGACACAAGCAAATAAAGCAGGGAGGAGAACCGAAAAGGATAAATTTAAATTGGAGTACGAAATGAAAAGCCGTGGGATAACAGTCGGAAAACTCTTCGAAGATTTGAAACTCAGCAGATCTGCTTTTGCAGAAATGCAACGCTAAAAAATTTACTCGAAGCGAAATTCAAGGCATAACCGGTTTTGACCACGTCTTTTCTTGCCTGGAATAATAAAATGGGGTATTTCATTTTAAAAACAAAGAGTGTACAATCATTTTGTGGATAATTCTTATCGCAGATGTGGAAAGTTCTTTTTCACATTTTTCCAAGTAAAATTTCTTTTGCAGCAAATAATTTTTTTATTTGTCACATCTAAATTTCCGTGTTACGATAACGGTGAAAGTGGGGGTATGGAAGAAGGTAAATTTAACGGTATAAATAACGAGAAGCGTGTTAACAAGATCATTGATGACATGACTCTGTTTGATGACGATCTTATGAGTCATGTGTTTGATAACAATGTAGAAGCCACGGAGTTGCTGCTTCGAATTGTTCTTGACGAAGATATAAAGGTAATCAGTGTAACCGGTCAGGATGAACTTAAGAATCCTTTAGTGGATGGTCGTAATGTTACACTTGATGTGCATGCTACTGAAGCAAACGGCAGGAAGGTTAATGTAGAGGTGCAGGGAAATTCTAAAGGCGCGGCAGTTGAACGTGCCAGGTACCATAGCAGTATGGTCGACGTAAGAATGCTGAAGGCAAAGCAGAATTTTAGTGAACTTAAGGATTCTTATGTAATCTTCTTTTGCAAAAGGGATAAATTTAGAGAAGGGTTGCCGATATATCATATAGAAAGAACTGTCAGAGAAACAGGCAAGCCATTTGATGATGGTTCACACATCATATATGTCAATGGAAGTTACAAGGGTGAGGGAGATTTAGCAAAGCTTATAGAGGATTTTCATCAGAAAAATCCGGCAAATATGCATTATAAAGCCTTATCGAACGGAGTGAAGCATTTCAAGGAAAAAGAGAAGGGACGTGAGACTATGTGTGATTCTGTGGAAAAGTTTGCAAGAGAATGTGCAGATGAACGGGAAATTATGACAAAGATTAATATAGCAAAGGATCTTATAAAGGATGAGGGCTTTTCTTTGGATCAGGTGCTTAGGGTTCTCAAAATTGGGAAAAATCAGCAGGATTACTTTATTTCTCAAGTTCAGAAGTAGCTATTCTTATATGTCACTGCACGCAGAGACATAAAAGTGTAGATGATGTTTAAACGGTTGGCTGTTCTTTATCATCTTCTAAAATACTTTTCAACACGCACCTTTAAGCTAAGGCTTGAAGGTGTGTTTTTTACTATATAGGAATTTGCTCCGCAATTCCCTATATAGTAAAAAAGGCACTACGTGTAGGTTTGCGCACTCGCGCGATAGGTATATGTCGCTGACGCGACTGCGCTCGGCGCGAGCGTCCCGCTTGCGGGACGCTTTTTTTTACGTGAAAAACTGGTAAAGCGTGGTTTAACATTCATTCGGTTGAAATAAAAACCGTGCAAAAGCAGGCATTTACACAGGCAATTTATCAGAAAAAGTCTTGCAAATATATATATATATAATGGATTTTGCGAATCACGTATTTAATGCTTATGCGAGACCTGAGGGCTACCATATGAGTGATTGCAAAAGAAAACTTATAAAAGTGGGAATTTTATTTGTTGTTCTGCCTTTATCGTTAGGCGGAATTTTATATTATCTGTTATGTCCGGACGTTTTTTTCGTCAGGCACGTTGATTCATTTCTGGGGATTTACAGATTTTCAGATTCTTTAAGTATCTTTCCGACTTTATCAAGATTCCTGCGTAATTATTTTTTTGATTTCATATGGGCATTTGCATTAACGAATTCGTTATATCTTATTTTAGGTAATAATGCTTGGTCATGTCTTACAAGTATAATTTGTTCTGTCTTCCTTGGAAGCGCAATGGAAATCTTACAGTTAACAGGTGTTACCACAGGTACATTTGATGTATGGGATATTGC
>CAZCPW010000141.1:0-4241 GCA_964499925.1 uncultured Lachnospiraceae bacterium | reverse complement strand
ATCTTCCTCTGACTCTCACCTCGTCCCCTGTCAGGAAAAAGAAATTGTCGTCCCAAATGATGTTCATTTCCTCACAATTCAAGGCTACGAAAGCTGCAAATACCTTGGAAGACAGCGTTGCCTCGATCGTCTGTGAATCCGTAAGATTAAAGTTTGCCGTAATTTCGGGGTTCTTAAGCTTTACGTACTTGTAAAGGCTTAAAGGCTCTACCTGCCTTGAAATGCTTCCGTCATCAAAGGTAAACACCGCCTCTGTGTATAGAGTATCCATGCTGTAGTTCAAGGCACTTTTGATATCAATTGTGGTGCCCGCTGCCACGGACATCCTGCCCGCCATGATAGTCTGCGTCATGTGCATAAGAGGCTCATTATCCATGTTCTTCACATAGAAATCCATCGTACAGGAAGTGTCCCTGAGGCTCTCGTTTGAAACGTAAGGCGTGAAAAGATTTCCATCCCTCCTTAAAGAACCGAGTACGGGCGCAAAGAATTTCTTTGCCATATAGTGAAGTGCCTTGTAGCGTCCGAAATAATCGATGCTCGACCAGCTTGCTACGGGCCAGTTGTCGTTTAACTGCCAGTAAACGGCGCCCATGCACCTGCCGCGGTTGCGTCTGAAGTGCTCGACTCCGAATTTCATCGCAATTCCCTGAAGCACCTGACTCACATAAACAAGGCTTTCAAAGGAATTCGGATAAAGAAAGTTTTCCGAAGTATAGTGTAAAATCTTCGCATTCGCGCTTCCGTTCTTTTGATGGGACTCCATTACACGCGAAAAGATGTTAAAGTCTCCGGGTGCTGCAAAAGTCTTAATCGTCGAAAGCTCCGGGAAAGACTCAAAGCCGAATTCCGAACAGAATCTGAAATAGTGCTTTTCATAGTCAGAGAACGGCTTCATACCGTGCCAAACCGCCCAGTAGTGACAGTCTCCCTTGCCTTCTGCGTCGGGTTCAGTGAAGGCGCCGCCCGATGAAGGTGAGCTCGGATGATAGAAATGCTCACCGTCTTCCTTCTTTACGACATTCGGAAGGATTTCTTCAAACATCTTTAAGTAATCCTTCTTGAGTGCCTTTGAGTGATCCATAAAGCCCGGCCAGTGATCCCAGGCGGACTCACACTCGTTGTTGCCGCACCAAAGACCGAGGGACGCATGGTCTCTTAACCTTCGAACGTTTTGAACGGCTTCCGTTTCTATGCTCTTTTCAAAGTCCTTTGTAAGCTCGTAAACATTGCAGGCAAACATAAAATCCTGCCAAATGATAAGACCCTTTTCGTCGCAGTAATCGTAGAAATAATCGGACGGATAATAGCCGCCGCCCCAAATTCGCAATGTATTAAAGTTAGCCTCTACCGATGCATCGATTAAATATTTGATGCGGTCATTCGTGATGCGTGAATAGATTGCGTCCTCCGGAATGTAGTCCGCACCCATCGCAAAGAACTTCTGTCCGTTTACCGTGTAAGCAAACTCCGAACCGTACTCGTCGGGTTCGGTCGAAATCGTAAAGGTCCGAAGGCCTATGCGCTTTGTAATCTCATTAAGACACTCTCCGTTTTTGGTAAGACGCACCTTGACTGTATAAAGAAACTGTCCTCCCAGTCCGTTTGGCCACCAAAGAAGCGGATTTAAGATATTAATCGGTCCGTTTGCGTCAAAGCCCTGTATAAACACGCTTCCGTCGGGGTTGATAACGTCAACGCTTAGCTTATAATTGCCCTTTTCAAATAAAGCGTAGTAACCCTTTTCTATGATTGAATAATTTTCTTTTTCATGTGCTCCGACCTTCAGTTCGTGACCTGCTTTGCTGTGGATAATGCCCGTTATGTCAAGAGTTACACTCCTGTCGGCATTATGTGTCTGAGCTACCTTGATCTCCTCAAGCAGTACTTCCTTGAAACCTCTGATGTAGACGTCTCTAAAAATGCCCATATCGGGAAGCTTGATGCCCCAGTCCCAGCCGAACATGGAATGAGCCTTTCTGATGTATTGATTGCCTGTCATGGCACCCGTGGGTGTGTAGTGAATTTCTTTATCCTTGCCCGGAGTAACGCTTTCAATGTACTTTGAAGCCGAGGAAAAAGAAACCCTAAGTGTATTGCTTCCGTTCTTTAAAAGCTTGGTAACATTGCACGTGTAGGTGATGTGCATGTTGTCGGCGGTAAGAATTTCTTTTTCATTGAGATAAACCTTTGCAAGTGTATCAAGGCCCTCGAAGACGAGCTCGTAGTCAAGGCCGGACTGCTTCTCGAATTCAAAGCTTCTTTCAAAAGTAAAATCGTTTTTTAATATTTCAAGTGTCTCATACTCATTTAAGCCCTTGTAAGGGTCCTTGATGAGAGCATTTGAAAGAAGGCCGGAAATAACGCTTCCGGGAACATCGACTTTACACTTTTCGGAGTCCCCCGTTTTTGAAAGGTCCCATTTGCCGTTTAAATCAAGTTTATAAAGGAAGTTGTTCATGGCAAAATCTCCTGTCAGATAAATTTTGTACTGCCGGTGCGCTTTATAAATTCGTCTCGTTTGCAGTCTAAGCTGTGAACGAGTAACTCTTTTTAAATAGCGGGCGCATCTTACTTAAAGATTAAAATGCTTCTTTAAGTAGTCCGCAACGGTTTTGCTAGCTTCTATGTGGTTTGCATAACCAGGATGCATATGGGCACCGTAGGTCTCTTTCCTTACTTCGGGCAGCTTGAGCATTGTCACGTTTGTGTCGTTAAAGTCTTTGCTGTATCTGTCCATTGCCCTGGAAATAACAGGGTCCATTTTGCAGCCCAGCATTCCATATGCCCAGACTATATGGGAAGTGGGGTTAAGCTCCCTTAATTCCTTCAAAAAGTTATACACTGCCTTTTCAACCTTTGCAATGTCCTCCGGAAGGTAGTCACCGTCCTCTGTAAGCCGCATCTTTGACATACCTATACCGGGTACATCAAAAGCCGGCTGGCTGAAGGAAGAATTGTCGTTTGTACCGAGGTTGACAATTATCGCATCGGGCTTCCAGGCTTCAAAATCATTTGGCTGAAAGGCTCCGAGCTCCTCATTCCTGCCGCCTTTGCAAAGTCCGCAGACAGGCCTGTAAACCGAGGGAATGTTGTGAAGGAGGTTATTGTCCCAGCCTACGTAAACGCCCCAGCCGCCCTGGGAAAAGATGCGCACGTCCGCATCAAGTGCCTTACCCGTTAAAACCGCATAATCCCTGCTCGCACTCATATACATGGCAAGCCAGTCGGTATCCGGTACAGCTCCGTAGGTACCCTCGCCGGAAGTAATGCTGTCTCCGATAAATTCAAGCTTAAGCTTACGCTCCTTGACCGGATAAAGCTCACCGTCTGTCCGAAGGCTCTTTACCGCGAGGAACACATCCGTATCCTCTTCCATTGCCTGAAGTTCTCTGTAGAATCTTACATTTTTAACGACGCCCTTTGTCATGCTCCTGAATAAACAAACCGAGTTGTCGCCCTGCATGAGCCGTCTTCTTTCCATGAGCTCACCGTTTATCTCGACTGCAATCCAGGGTTCATGAAAGCCGTTACCTACCTCAATGTCGATCCAGGCTTCAGAACCGTCGCAATTTATCTCGACTCCCGAATAGTTAAAGAAAAGCGGAACCGGGAAGATTCCCTTCGGCATACGTCCGTGAAGCTTGATGTTTGCATTACTGTCAATTCGAATTTCTTTAAGCATATAAACCCTCCGATTTCAAAGCATTTTTACCGAGCTTACCAGCGTGTTTGAAGCACTTAATTTCCGATGCATCGTCTTAAAAAATACAGCTAATCCTTTACAACACTCACTTCGCCCGTAAACAAGGCTTCCTTTGTGCCGTCTTCATATTCGACCAGTAACCTGCACTCATCGTCGATTCCAAGGACCTTTGCCTTGCCTTTTTCGACGATTTTGTTTGCCTGCATGACTCTGACATTCTCACCGATTAAGAAAGATTTCTTCCTGTACTCATCGAGGAAATTCTCTTTACCGCCGGTTTTGTAAAGTCTCAGGAAGTTATCTATGAGCGCGGCGCAGAGCTTGTTTCGCGTATCTTTATAATGTTTTTCTTTATCCAAGAGTGTACCCGCAATGTCTTTAATCTCTTCCGGGAAGCCCTCTTCCGGCTCGTAAACGTTAATGCCGATTCCGACTATGATGTAGGCAAACTTTCCCTCTTCAAGGGAGGTAAGACCCTCCGTCAGAATCCCCGAAATCTTCTTTCCGTTTACAAAGACGTCGTTCACCCACTTGA
>CAZCPW010000140.1:0-4252 GCA_964499925.1 uncultured Lachnospiraceae bacterium | reverse complement strand
CATTGTATTTCAATATTGTGCCGAAATTGATTGAAATTCCTGAGTTTTCAAATCTACAGCTGGGGGGGGGCTGACGATTGCTCTGTTGGCACTCGGAACATGGTATTTTGAGAGAAAGCCTTTATGGCTGATACTCTCCGGAATAGGAATTTCCGTTGAGGTGCTTTCCTATCCTTCGGATATTCTTAATTTCCTGTTCTTTGTCGTAATCATCTTGTGTACTAATGGGACAAAGAAAATAAAAAGCTTGATGATATTTGTAGGCACCTGCATATCTGCATTTGTACTTTGGCTTTTTGCGGTGCTTGCTCAGACTCCTTTTGATGAATTTATCAGAAACATCCTTTATATACTTAACTTTGATTTGACACATGATTATTCGGATAAATTATCTGTGATTACGAGCATGAGCGGGGATATATTAAAGGAGATTGTTTTAGTTTGTCTTTCTTTTTTGCCTGCACTGGGCCTTGCTTTTGGGTTAAAGAAAAGGTTGAACGGTTACTTTGAAAGTATCTTTATTGTTTCGGCAGTTTTGATTTCGGAAGTTATTCAGCTCATTTATTGGTTTGTAATGCAATCAGGTTACGAGGAAGCTCAAATTCATCTGGTCGTTTTGTGGCTGTTTTCGGTTATCTTTATTAAGGATATGTTTGATTCGGAGTACAGGTTTCTTTATATAGGTGTTTTTGCAGGACTATTGTCTACGATTTCCGTTATTTATCTGAGTGATCTTACTCCGCATTATGCCATTCCGCATGGGCTGATGGGTATTCTATCGGCAGCAGTGCTGGTATGCCTCATCATAAAGAAAGAATTTGAAACAGCAACAGTTATTGATGGTAAGAAGAGAACGGAAAAAAGCTTGATTGTAATATTACTTCTCAGCTTAACGTTGGTTTCAATTCTGGGAAAAGGGTTAACACTCAGGGGCGGAAGGACGAGCACTAATACGGTTTTCGGTATAGGGAATGTTTACAAAAACGGTCCGGCAGCGTTTATTTTTGCCGATTACATGCAGGCTTATATAAATGATGCAAATTTCGAAGATTTCAACGAATACGTAGAGGAAGGCTCAAACTGTCTTATAGTAACCGAGCTGTCCGGATTCAGCGGGACAACCCCTTATACCTTTAAAAATCTTTCCGTAAGCCATTTCTCAATTGTTGATCCGACCAGCTACGACGAAAGACTGCTTACCTATTGGGAACTTTATCCTGAAAAACAGCCGTCGGTAATTGTGGTTGACTGCTGGTATTCAAACCTTTGCATAGACGAAGACAGTTGGATTATGAATTATTTAGAAAGTGAATACAACTACACAAGGTCGGTGGACGGGCGCTACGTCAGGTTCTATTTTAAGTAATGTAGCTTTAAAGCCAAGAAAAAACATAAGTTCGGCGAAGTTCTTCATATCACTATTTACCGTTTAATTGGTAAAAGCGGCAAATCCGAGTCCCAGACAGGCTGTTGTAAATGAAATATAAAGCCAATTAAGCAGAACTGTAAGCATTATGATGCCCTCCCGCCGTTTGCCTTTAAGTGGCATATTAATAATTTAATTCCGCTCTTAAGCATTTCCAGTAAGATTGAGTAAACAAGAGTTATTGCAATCAATACAAGAAGGATCGTCCATGAATATTTAAACGAGTATATGAACTCACGATATAGTATCATGTAGAAAAATGTATGTACAAAAAATATGTTCATTGAGTGCTTGCCTAAGAAGCTCAGAGACAGAGAAATACCGGGAATGATGCTCACAAATTCCGCAGAGAAAAGACAGATTAAGAAAGCGATAGGGGCATCGACTATCCACAAGAAGTATGAATGAACTATATAATTTTGCCTGATTAATACAGATAGTGCCAATAGCAATAAAGCCGCGAGGAGTTTTACGGGTTTATAAAGGTTAAATGCAAAAATTTTTTCAAACCATTTTTCATATGCGGTAACCATTGCAAGGCAGATTACAAGGAAATACCTTGAAACGTCCGAATCAAGCGTAACAATGAAAGGCAGTAGGAAAGCAGGCACTAACATATATTTGCCCAATTTTTGAAGCAAAGGAAAAAGAAACGGCACTAAGAAGATTATGCTAAGTGCAAGTTTCATATACCACCAGGTCATATTAAGAGTTGGAGTGTTAAGAAGTTCGGAAAGACCTAAAGCATCGAGCAAGACATAAATCAGGCCCTGAGGTGTTTCTCCGTAAAGGTTTGTATAGTCAAAATGCCTAAACCAAAGAAGATTTACGCTTATGTACATAGCAGCAAAATTTACGATAAGCTTCAGAGCTCTCTTATAAGCCTGTTTAATGGCGGGAAGTAAGCTATACGCGGAACAATCCATAAGACCTTTTGTGATTCCGTAGGCGCTTAAGAAGACAAAAATCGCAACACAGATGTTAGAATAGCCGCTGAGTGTCAGAAATACCTTCTTTGAAAACGGAGCGTAATCTACGCTCATTGAGGTAATCAGTTCGTCTGACTCAAACAGATGATAGAATAACAACAGTATTATTGCTATGCCCTTAACCGTAAGTGTGTCTTTTTTTAAGAATGTTTTAGATTCAGTCATTATTATGAATCCTTTCGTTGCCACCGGTTACTCCGCATAGGAAGGGCAGGGTAAACATTATCGGATATGCGTAGCGCGTGTGCATATAAAATCCCGGGGATGCCATACATATCAGCAAACTTACATAAAGCGGTATCAGTAGAATAAAACGAGAATCTTTCTTTTTCCGAAGATTGAATCCGACTATAAATAACAGCCAGGTATAGATCCCGGGAGTTTCCAATAATTCAATGAAATTAAAATATGATAGGAATCTATACCAGTAAACTAAGAGTTTGTCTGCACCGGGTATAGCGGACGCGAACATATCGTCGTTGGTCTCGTATCGGATTTCGTTTGCCACTCCTGGATCAAACCATCCGTAGATATGCGTGATAAAAGCCTGCAGGTAGCTGTCAGGATGCTTAAAGAAACACTTAAACCATACTGAAAGGTATGAAATAAGATCTGATTTTGTGGCATCATCGTTAAAGAGCGCCTTTACCGGATCTGAAATATCGGGGTCATAACGCTCGGCAATGATTTCAGTATCTCCGAGAATGGCTTCGATAGCATCGCTTTCATCAGATGTAAGAGTATTACCGTACTCGATCACATAACGAGCTGTTTGCTGGAAAGGAATTGACAGCATTTCATCAATACCTCCGCGGGAAGCGGAGAAGGCAATAAGCAGGAGTTCACTTGCGAGTACATAAAGAAAGAGGGGTATCGCAACCATGGAAAGAAGACCCTTAAAAAAGCTTTTTAAGGGCAGTTTCTTTTTCTCTGAGATGCAGATTATGATACCTGTGATAGCAAAAACGTATACTCCGTTGTTGCGTAGGAGAGAAAGCAGTAATTGTACCAAAACAAGTTTTACGAAAAATGCAGCTTTCTTTTGCGAAAGTCCGTCATGCCAAAGTTCTTCCAAAATCAGTATATACCAAAGCATGACAGCCATAAACGGAATATCCTTTATGGCAGTTGATACCATGTTTGAATACATTGGAGAAAGAACGTAAACTGAAGTAACGATAAGCCTTACAAGGTAGGGCGAGTTTCTGTGGGTAAGCCTTGAGACTGTTCCGGCAAGAGCCATTGCCAATATAATTGCCTGAAAAATTATGTAAAGAAAGAGTCCGGGGTACAGGCTACCGGTTAAAAGCCTTCCGAATTTGATAATCGCCCCCGAGATAAACGTGTGCAGCAGGGGATGGTGCGAGGAATATTCGCTTAAACCTAAAGACTGGTAAAGCTGTCCGTAAAAATCCCAACACACATTTCCGGGGTAGCTAAGTATTATAATCGGAGCCCAAATAATCAGCAGGAGAATGAAAACTTTTAGAAAAGTGTTTCTTTCTCCTTCAAATAAGAATTTTACCCACTTGGGAGAAAAATTTGAAGCTTGAATCAGAGCATGGAATTTTAATAGCATGGATATAAGGTATTCAAATAAAAAGCCATATCCCAAGAATCTTAAGAGAAACATCACAAAAACAAAGGGATTTGAAAAACAGAAATTCCAACTGTTTGAAAGTGAGCAGCTTTCGCCGATTAAGAGACAGAAAGAAAAGAAAAACGGTAAAAATCCCGTGAAGGTTTCAAAACCTTCCTTTGTAAACCAATATATGAAACAAAAGGATAAAGCGGCAAGCAGCAGACGATTTAAATCAAAGTCCCCGAGCACCATTGA
>CAZCPW010000139.1:0-4295 GCA_964499925.1 uncultured Lachnospiraceae bacterium | reverse complement strand
CAGGTCTTGCAATGGCTGACAAGGCAAACATTATGGCAGACAAGATTTTCTCAGGACTTGTAGAGGGACGTATCTCCAAGCAGGTTAAGGAAATCAGCCTTCTTGATCAGGTATACGTAAAGGCTGAGGACGGAAAGCAGACGGTTGCAAAGTATCTTGAGTCTGTAAACAAGAGCCTTGTAATTTCCAAGTTCGTTCGTTTCGAAGTAGGCGAAGGAATGGAAAAGAGGACTGACGACTTCGCAGCAGAGGTTGCAGCTCAGGCCGGTTTATAAAAAATGATTTGATTAAAGGGCGGTCTTTATAAAGGCCGCCCTTAATTTAT
The DNA here is from genome assembly GCA_964499925.1 of uncultured Lachnospiraceae bacterium. Classification (GTDB taxonomy): domain Bacteria; phylum Bacillota; class Clostridia; order Lachnospirales; family Lachnospiraceae; genus UBA1258. Next base: position 3,970 of record CAZCPW010000139.1, on the reverse strand, counting down.
GTATATCGGATTGTCCGGCGGCAGGAAACATTTCAATCCGAATTTTTTAAAGGAATTTTTATGAACGATAAAAGTGCTTTTTTAAAGGGAGCAAGGGACGGAGTGCCGATTGGACTCGGTTATTTTGCGGTTTCTTTTTCCCTTGGTATAATTGCAAAGAAGGCGGGGCTGAATATCTTCGAAGGCTTCGTTTCAAGTTTTTTGACACGTGCTTCCGCAGGCGAATACGCCGTGTATGCCCTTATGGCGGCAGGCACGACGGGAATTGAAATATTTGTCATATCCCTGATTACAAATGCAAGATATTTGCTTATGAACTGCGCTTTAAGCCAAAAGTTTGACGAAAAGACGGGGCTTTTTAAAAGAATTCTTGTTGGGTGCTGCTGTACCGATGAAGTCTTCGGAATTTCGATAGCCTATCCCGGAAAGCTAAACCCGAGTTACACTTACGGAGCCATGCTTGTGGCGGCTCCCCTTTGGGCGCTTGGCACAAGCCTCGGAATTGTTGCGGGATCCGCACTCCCGGACAGACTTGTTTCAGCGCTTAGCGTAGCCTTGTACGGAATGTTCTTAGCCATCATAATTCCGCCCGCAAAGAAAGACAGAGCGGTCATGATTGCAATTATCGCAAGCTTTATCTTAAGCTTTCTTTTTACATTCGGATGTGAAAATGTTTCTTTTTTGAGCGGAATATCCGAGGGAACCAGGACGATAATTCTTACCGTCGGAATTTCCGCCGTCTGCGCTCTTTTGGCGCCAAGAGCCGACGCATATAAGGAGGCTTAGGGATGAACGATACGATTAAAACCTGTTCTTATATAGCGATAATGGTATTGACTACAAATTTAGTAAGGGTTTTGCCGCTTACGATTATCAGAAAGCCGATTACAAATACGTTTATCAAAAGCTTTCTTTACTATGTGCCGTATGTAACGCTTTCGGTCATGACTTTTCCGGCAATTTTGGATGCAACGGGAAGTCCGCTTTCGGGCGCATTGGCTCTTGCGGCCGGAACAATTGCAGCCTACATGGGCTTAAGCCTTTTTCCGGTATCTGTTATTTCCTGCGTGGTGGTTTTCGTACTGGAACTGTTTATATAGAAGATTAATAATACTGCAACTCAGGACACACTTTTTGACAAGGTGTGTCCTTTCTTTTTGCCCTTTTACCGAATAGAATTTAAGAGAAAAAGAAAACGGAGGGGTTATAGTCGTATAACCGTTAGGATGCAAATGAGTAACTATTATCTGGGAATAGACATAGGCGCCTCAAGCGGGCGGCATATCTTGGCACATATGGAAGAGGGAAAGCTTTTGCTGGAAGAAGTTTTTCGTTTTCCAAACGGAAATAAAGACGCAGGAGACGAAAAAATTTGGGACGTCGATGAGCTTTTTGAAAACATCATCAAGGGTTTATGCGAGTGCAAACGACTCGGAAAGATTCCAATGTCCGTTGGAATAGACACTTGGGGAGTTGACTTTGTGCTTCTTGACAAAGAAGGCAAACGTATCGGAAATGCGGTTTCCTACAGAGACAAGAGGACAACCGGAATGGACATGAAAGTTAATGAGTACATTTCGGATGAGGCTCTTTACAAGAGAACCGGCATACAGAAGCAGTCCTTCAATACGATATATCAGCTGATGGCAATCAGGGAGACTGCTCCCGGCGGCCTTAAAAAGGCCGACAGTATGCTGATGATTCCGGATTATTTTAATTACTTGCTTACCGGAATTAAGAAACAGGAATATACGAATGCCACGACTACGGGACTTATTAATCCTGCTGCCAACGATTGGGATTATGAGCTGATTGATATGCTTTCATATCCGAGGCAGATCTTTAAGGAAATCATCAAGCCCGGAACTGTTTTGGGACATTTCCGGCCTGAAATTTCAAAAAGAGTCGGTTTTGATGCACTTGTATGTGCACCGGCAACTCACGATACGGGGTCTGCGGTCATGGCTGTACCTACGGACAACGACGATGCGGTTTACATAAGTTCAGGCACCTGGTCTTTGATGGGGTGCGAGCTTTTATCAGCAAGCATTTCCGACAAAGGCCGCAAGGCAAACTTTACAAACGAAGGCGGATTTGACTACAGATACAGGTTCCTTAAAAACATCATGGGTCTTTGGATGATTCAGTCGGTCAGAAATGAAATCGGAAAGAATTTGTCCTTCGGAGAAATTTGCGAAGGTGCAAAGAAAGCGGATATAGAGTCACTGGTTTCGGCAAACGACGACAGATTCCTGGCTCCCAAGAGTATGACGGAAGAGATTAAAGCCGCCTGTCGTGAAACAGGGCAACAAATTCCTCAAAATATCTATGAGTTTGCACGTGTTATTTATCGTTCATTGGCGGTTTGCTATAAAGAAACGATTCATGAGATGGAAGAAATTACCGGAAAGACCTATTCGTCCATCAACATAGTCGGCGGAGGATCTAATGCCGATTATCTGAACGAGCTTACGGCACTTGAGACAGGTAAGACAGTTTACGCGGGACCGACCGAAGCCACGGCAATCGGAAACATAATTGCGCAGATGATTGCGGCGGGTGAGGTAAAAGACCTTAGAACGGCGAGAAAATTGGTTTTTGATTCATTTAAAGTACAAACAACAGGAGGCAAATAACATGAGCTATGAAAGTGCAAAGAAAATGTATGAAAAGCTGGGAGTTGACACGGAGGCTGTCTTAAACAAGCTTAAGGACGTGCCCGTATCCCTTCACTGCTGGCAGGGCGACGACGTTACGGGATTTGACCACGACGGCCCCTTGACAGGCGGAATTCAGACAACCGGAAACTATATGGGAAAGGCCAAGACTCCCGAAGAATTGATGGCTGACATTGAGGAAGTCATAAAGCTTACACCCGGTAAAAAGAAACTTAATCTTCATGCTTCTTATGCAATTTTTGAGGACGGCGAATGGGTTGACAGAGACAAGCTTGAGCCTAAGCATTTCAGGAAATGGGTCGATTTTGCAAAGAAGCACAACATGGGCATCGATTTTAACCCCACATATTTTTCTTCGGACAAGGTAAAGAATGGCTTAACGCTTTCAAGTCCCGATGAAGAGACGAGAAAGTTCTGGGTGGAGCACGGAAAGGCCTGCATCCGCATCAGCGAATATTTTGCGAAAGAGACCGGCGTTCCCTGCGTTATGAACATCTGGACCGGAGACGGCTTTAAGGATATTCCGGCAGACAGACTCGGACCCAGAGCAAGGTACAAAAAATCACTTGAAGAAATTCTTTCAGAGCCCTTTAATAAGGATCTTGTAAAGGTTACGGTTGAATCGAAGGTATTCGGTATCGGAGTTGAGTCTTACACTTCCGGAAGCGCTGAGTTTGCTTTAAGCTTTGCGGCATCTCATGAAGGCGTGCTTCCCTTAATGGACAACGGACATTACCATCCTACGGAGGTCGTATCCGACAAGATTCCCGCCCTTCTTTGCTTCTATCCTCAGATTGCACTTCATATTACCCGCCCGGTACGCTGGGATTCGGACCATGTGGTTCTTTTTGATGACGAGACAAAGGAAATGGCAAAGGAAATCGTGAGAAACGATGCGCTTGACAGAGTATTCATGGCTCTTGATTATTTCGATGCTTCCATCAACAGAATTGCCGCGTGGGCGGTCGGCTTTGAAAGCTGGCAGAAGGCTCTCCTTAATGCAATGCTTCTTCCGAATGAAATGCTTAAAACTCTTCAGGACGAAGGCCGCATGACGGAGCTCATGATATGGCAGGAAGAGTTAAAGACCTATCCATTCGGTGATGTCTGGGAAGAGTACTGCAGACGTGAGGACGTTTTACGGGGAAGCGAATGGCTTAAAGAAATTCAGAGATATGAAAAAGAAGTGCTTTCAATAAGATAAACGTTAAAAGGGTGTTTCGGTTGCGAAACATCCTTTTTACTATATAGGAAATTGCTCCGCGTGGGAGAGCCAAGGCCCTCTCAGTCAC
>CAZCPW010000138.1:0-4335 GCA_964499925.1 uncultured Lachnospiraceae bacterium | reverse complement strand
GCTCGTCTTTGGTAGCTTCGTCAAAGTAGCTGTCCTGAAGCCAGGAATTATAGCTGTCCATGTAACTCATATTAAAATCTCCCTTTTTATTGATTTATGGTATTTCTCTCGCTTGTTACTTTACCATAAATTGGGCTTTTAGAAAAGAATGAACATACGAATCATTTCAACCTCACAGCAACAAAATTTCCAAAACTGTCTAAAAAAACGAGTTTTGGAAAAAATGTTGAATTTAACCGAGCGGTAGATTACAATAAATCTGCGTAATACAGATTGTGGAAAGGAACAACTCTCTATGATTGGAAGAAAAGAAGAAAAAAAATATCTTCTTTCCTTATTGGAAGAAGAGGAACCGCAGTTTATCGCAGTATTCGGAAGAAGACGAATAGGAAAGACATATTTAATAAGAGAGACTTTTAAAAATGAGTTCACTTTTCAGCATACGGGAGTCAGTAACAATCAGATAAAGCCGGGTGACAGGAGAAAGCTGCAACTCGAAAAGTTTGAGGAATCGCTTAATGAATACGGATATAAACCGGATTGCAAATTGGAAACCTGGAATGATGCGTTTAATGCCTTAAAAGAAGTCATCAAAGCATCCAAGCAGGAGAAAAAAATAGTTTTTATTGATGAACTGTCTTGGATGGACACGAAGGACAGCGGGCTGATTTCAGCGTTGGAAAGTTTCTGGAACGGATGGGCTACTGCAAGGATTGAAAAGGACATAGTACTCATAGTGTGCGCCTCGGCGACTTATTGGATGACTCAGAATATAGTCAATGCCAAAGGCGGCCTGCACAACAGATTAACGGGACAGGTTTATCTAAAACCGTTCACTCTGAATGAGTGCGAGGAGTATTTGCAAAGTAAGAAAATAATTTTTAACAGACATCAGATTCTGCAATGCTACATGATTATGGGCGGAGTTCCGTATTATTGGAGCCTTTTAAAGAAGGGCAAGAGCCTTCCTCAAAACATAGACGAAATTTTCTTTAAAGAGGGTGCTTTTCTTTCTAATGAGTATGAAAATCTTTACAGAGCATTGTTTAACAAGCCGGAACAGTACATACAAATCGTAGATGCAATGAGCACCGTGAACAAGGGCATCTCAAGGGAAGAAATATGCAAGGCAACAGGAATTCCAAGCTCGGGAGATTTGTCAAAGAAGCTAACGGAACTTGAAAATTGCGGATTTATCAGGAAATACATACCTTTTGGATATAAACAAAAAAATTGTCTGTATCAGCTTATTGATAACTTCACCTTGTTTTATCATAGATTTATGAAAGAGAACGTACATGATGAGGACTTTTGGATGGGAAGGAATAATTCTCCGGAAGTACGTGCTTGGAGCGGAATTGCGTTTGAAAGAGTATGCTTGGAACACATACCTCAGATAAAGAAAGCATTGGGAATTTCAGGCGTATATACGGAAGTAAACTCATGGCAATGCGGCAGGGACGACGAAAGAGGACTGCAAGGTTCACAGATTGATTTGCTGATTGTACGCAGAGACCAAGTAATTAACGTTTGTGAAATGAAGTACTCGGAAACAGATTTTCTCGCCGATGCAAAGTTCGATAGAGATTTCAGGCGAAAGATATCCGATTTAATCAAAAGTACGGAGACCAAGTATGCGATTCATTCGACCCTGATTACCACGTATGGAATCAGTGAAAATGCTTACTCAGGGGATATTCAGGCTGTCATTACCGCAGAAGATCTGTTTGCAGGTTGAAACGTAAGATAAATGTTATTAACCTTTATGAAATTGTTGCAAACAAATTGTATTCCCTTAAGCAAATCTTAAATTGTTTCATTGGTACTTTTGTACTATAGTTACCTTATTGCTTTCGTTTAAGCATGTTTTTTCATGCTTAAAAAAGCGTATGAGGGGTATATTCAGAATAAAAGGGCTTGGCCCTGAAACTTTTGGAGGAAATATGGCATCACAGAAGAAACCCAGGAAAAAGGCTTCTACCGGAAAGATTATTCTTTTTATAGTAGAGCTGATTGCACTTGTTGCACTCATTGTCGTAATGGTGTTTGTAACAAAAGCCACTGACTCGGAGACCGGCGTAAAGCGTTTGGATATCAATGAGGAAGAAATTAAAGTCGAAATGAACGAAGAGGTCCTTGAGAACGAGGCCATGAAGGGTTACACCAACTACGCGTTGTTCGGTGTTGACTCCCGTACCGGTGACCTTGCAAGCAAGACCCGTACAGATACAATTATTATTGCATCCGTTAACAATGATACCCAGGAAGTTAAGCTCGTATCGGTTTACAGAGATACTTATTTAAATCAGATGGGTTCTTCACAGTCCTACGGTAAATGTAACGCAGCCTATGCTTACGGCGGAGCCGAGCAGGCTATCAAGATGCTCAACGCAAACCTTGATATGGATATTTCGGATTTCGTCACCATCGGTTTTGAAGGCTTGAGAGACGTTGTAGATGCTCTCGGCGGTGTTTATATCGACGTTGACGAGGACGAGATCAAGCACTTAAACAACTATCAGATTGCCATGGTTGAGACCATGGATGACATTGATACCTATGAACCCGTTAAAGAAACAGGATATCAGCTCTTAAACGGACTTCAGGCTACGGCATACTGTCGTATCCGTTATACCGCAGGTAATGACTTTAAGCGTACCGAGCGTCAGAGAGAGGTTATAAAGGCTTGCCTCGATGTTGCAAAGACAGCAAATGTTTCAACGCTTAAGAGCATCTGCGAAAGCGTATTCAATGAGACCTATACTTCCCTGGATATATCCGAGATTCTTACTCTTCTTGAGCATATTTCGGAGTACTCCATTGTTGACGAGGGCGGCTTCCCTACCTCCGGTCAGATTACGACCGGAACTATCGGCTCTGCCGGAAGCTGCGTAATTCCGCTTGACTTGGCTTCAAACGTTACCTGGCTTCATGAGTTCTTATTCGAAGAAGAGAATTACGATCCTTCTTCAAATGTAAAGGAATACAGCGAGCAGATTTACCAGAGGACAAACGGTTATCTTACCGGAACTGTAACTGAGTAATTCATTTCCTACATAAAAGTGATATAATACAAGGGTCGGATTTTTCCGGCCCTTATTTCAATATAGGAAATTGCTTCGCAATCCCCTATAATAAAAGCACTGCGTGCCATTGATGCGCACTCGCGCACAGAGTATATGCCGCTAACGCGACTGCGCCGGACGCCTGCGTTTTAACAAGCGAAACTCTATTTAATAACTATACGGAGGCATTTATAAATGTCTGTAGATTTAATCATTTATTCATACAAGCCCGGGGATACCTTTTTAAAGCTCCTTGACAGCATATCGGAGCAGAGCATTTCCGTCGACAAGATCATCATCATGAATGTCGAGCAGAAATTCTTTGACAGGCTTATGTATTCGTACAAGATATCCGACAAGCACAAGAACCTCGAGATTCACCACATAGCAAGGCGTGAGGCGGATATCGGAAAGTGGAGAAATACGGGAGTCAGGTATTCGACGGCCGATTACTTTTTGATGATGGACTCGGATACTTTCATAGAAACACCTGATGCAATAGAAAAGCTTTTAAAGCCTTTTTCGAGGGACGAAAAGGTTGCCGTTTCCTATGCGCGTAAGACGGCACCCGAAAATGCACCCGAGTACGTAAAGTATGCGCTTAAGTACCGTTTCCCCTTGGATTCTTCGACACGGTCGGAAAAGGATTTGAGCACTTTAAAGTCCGATACATACCAATCCTCAAACAGCTGTGCCCTTTACAAGCGCAGTACCTTTGATGAGCTCGGCGGATTTTTAAATCACGTAATTGCGAACGAGGATGTTATTTATGCATCAAAGGCAATAAATGCGGGTTATAAGGTAGCCTACGTATCGGAGGCTGTCGCCTGCACCAATCGCACCTTCACCGTCGACGAGGAAAAAGAACGATACTTTGACATTGCGGTTTCTTTTTCAAAGCACCCCGAAGTATTTGACATGGACGATGTAAAGGAAAGGCTGAAAAAGACCGACAAGCTTACTCTTGATCATTTAAAAAGAAACGGTTACACGAAGGAATTCATCGAGTTTAAGCGGATTGAGCACGCAAGGCGCGCCGGATTCCAGAAGGGCACTAAGTTTAAAAAGATTGCAAGCTTTGACGTCGCAAAGTATTCCTATAATAAGGATTATTGGAGGATGGACGAAATACTGCGCGACAGGACGGCCGTCGATGTGCACTCCGGCTACGGAAGAAGCGCTTCGGAGCTTGAAATGCTTTCGACTCCGCCTGTTATGAAAAAGAAAGAAGAAAACTGAGATTTCATAATTTTATTATTTTTTGTACACA
>CAZCPW010000137.1:0-4337 GCA_964499925.1 uncultured Lachnospiraceae bacterium | reverse complement strand
TTTTATTCACAGCAAAGAATTGTCTGTGTCAAAAATCAAAATTGCAATATTCAGCAAAGGATACACAGACAGGCCGCCTATGTGAATTGCCATCTTACGAATCATCTTTACAACTTGTCCATCTCCACTGCCGTATCAAGTGCCACCTGCATCATTTCCGTGAAGGAAGTCTGTCTTTCCTCTGCGGTTGTGGCCTCACCCGTTACGATCGAATCCGAAATCGTAAGTATGGCAAGTGCCCTCTTTTTAGCCTTTGCGGCATTCATGTAAAGCGCCGCAGCCTCCATTTCGACTGCCATGACACCCATCTGCATCCATTTATCGTTTGCATCGCTTTGTGCATCATAGAAGGTATCCGAAGAAAGAATGTTTCCCACATGGAACCGTAAATCTTTCTTTTTTGCGCACTCAACCGCTGTGCTTAAAAGCGTATAATCCGCAATCGGAGCAAAGGTTCCGGGAAGATTGAACTGACGCGCGTAATTGGAATTCGTCGAAGCACCCATTCCGAATACAAGGTCTCTGATCTTAATATTCGCGTCCAAAGAACCTGCCGAACCGACTCTTATGATATTGTCAACGTTAAAGAAATTGAAAAGTTCGTAGCTGTAGATACCGATTGAAGGCATGCCCATTCCGCTTGCCATAACGGAAACCTTTACACCCTTATAGGTGCCGGTGTAACCCTGTACGCCTCTTACATTGTTTACCAAAACGGGATTCTCAAGGAAATTCTCCGCTATAAACTTCGATCTCAAAGGATCGCCCGGTACCAAGACCGTCTTTGCAAAGTCATCGGGTGTTGCCTTAATATGAGGTGTGGGATAATCAGCCATTTGAAATCTCCTTTACATTGACACTTTTAATATTAACGTTCTTTATTTCGTCACTTACATTTTCAAAAGTACTCAGTAACACGGGATTGTAACGCTCTCCTGCCGTATCAAGGAAATAATCCATAATGCCTTCGTGTGCCTTGACATTTCCGTCCTTTTGGAAGCGAAGCTCGTCGTATCTGTGAACTACTGAAACCACCTGAGCGCAAATCGGAATTTCTCCGCCCTTCAGCCCTGCCGGATACCCTTTTCCGTCGCAGGTCTCGTACATATATCTGCAGATGTCGTAGGCATATTTTCTTTCTACCTGATGCCCCGAATTTGCGAAGATCAGGTTAATAAGCTCGGCTCCTGCCTGTGGACGTTTCTTTATCTGCTTAATGGCTCTGTCTAAAGCATCCCCGCTCTTGCCCGTAATAATCGAGTTCGGGATTATTACCTCGCCCAAGTCATGCAACAAAGAAGCATCGGCGATTAAACGTGCAGAGTTTTTGGTGATACCGTACTGAGGTTGCGTCTTTGCAAGTTCTTTGCTGATTATTTCGGTATATACGTAAATTCTTAAGATATGTTCCCTGCTTTCCGGAAGCAAATTGAAGACAAAGGTCTTGATGTTTTCGTCCCAGCGTGTAAAAAGAAGGCTTTTTGCCTTCCTCACAGCCTCGTACTGATTGGTGAGATAGACGGATTTTTCGGCTATTATTTCGTCGAGATTGTCCTCGTAATTACATATTTCGATAAGGTCGTCAACGGTCTTCGAAACATCCGATGCCCTGAAGGGTTTGTAAAAGATTTCTACAATCTTGTTCTTTTTCCCTTCAATCAGGATGTTGGGATCTTGATCGGCAGTTGTAATGACGACCGGAATTTTCTTGTTCAGCCCCTCTTTTTCAAGATATTTCATGACGCCGAAGCCGTCAACCTCCGGCATATGGATGTCAAGAATGATCAAAGAAACATTTGTCTTCTCGGCTTTTAAGCAGTAGACCGCCTGCTGCCCGTTTTCGGCCTCGAGTATCCTGTACTTTGCCTTTAAGATTTCTCTCAATATCGTGCGATTGATTTCCTCATCTTCGGCTATCAGTACTGTCGGTTTGTCCCCTGTCATAATACCCATTCCCCTTCAATTATATCTACTTTTACCCTCTGATACGAGATTGCTCTGCACCCCTTATACTTTGCAATCTCTTTCGCATGTATCACAATAATTCTAACCGATTTACCGAGAAAAAACAAATTTTTACGCCGGTTTCCCGCCAAATAATTCCTCCGCACATCTGACTGCCTGCATGGCATCATGTGCATAGAAATCGGCGCCGATACTGTCCGCGTATTCTTGCGTCAAAACTGCTCCTCCGACCATTACCTTGCAGTTCGGAACCTCTTTTTTTAACAGCTCGATGGTTTCTTTCATGCTTTCAACCGTTGTGGTCATAAGTGCGCTTAAGCCTACAAGCGGTGCGCCGGTTTCCTTTACGGCTTTTACAACCTTTTCAGGCGGAACATCCTTGCCGAGATCGTATACGTCGTAGCTGTAATTTTCAAGCAATACCTTTACGATATTCTTTCCAATATCGTGGATATCTCCTTTGACGGTTGCTATGACAATTTTGCCCTTCTTTTCCGCCTGACCGCCCTTAGCCTCCATGTAGTCCTTAATAGCTTCGAAACCTGCCTTCGCGGCCTCTGCGCTCATGAGTAGCTGAGGCAGGAACATTGTCCCCTTTTCAAAACCTTTACCTACGATGTCAAGCGCCGGCACAAGGTCTTCGTTTATGATTGAAAGCGGCTCCTTTGAATTTGAAAGAAGCTCTTTTGCTATGGCATACGCCTGCTCCTTTAAGCCCTTAATGATACAATCGCTTAAGGTATATTTATCGGTATTTGCGGTCTTAACATCCTGCTTTCCCGAACTGCTTACCACGCTGACCGAAACATCCGCGTATTTTGAAACGTAACCTTCACACTTTTCATCAAATCCTTTCAGCAGGCAATAGGTATCGTACGCCTGCTGCATAAGCTTTGAATTCGGATTGATGATTCCCGCGGAAAGTCCTGCATTTAAGGCCATTAAAAAGAAAGAAGAATTGACAATCTCTCGTCCCGGAAGTCCGAATGAAATATTCGAAACCCCAAGAACGGTTTTAATGCCCCTTTCGTGAAGCTTCTTCACTGCTTCAAGCGTTATGTTTGCGGAATTGTCATTCGTGCTCATCGTCATGGTAAGAGCATCGATTACGATATCTTTTTTCTTTATGCCGTACTCCGAAGCGGTTTTGATAATCTTCTCCGCAATTTTGAGTCTACCCTCAACCGTATCCGGAATACCATCGTCGTCCAGGGCAAGTCCCACGACAACGCCTCCGTACTTTTTAACAAGCGGGAAGACTGCCTTCATGACATCTTCCTTGCCGCTTACGGAATTTATCATGGGCTTTCCGTTGTAAATGCGTAGTGCCTGCTGCATAGCGGAAACATTTACAGTGTCAATCTGAAGCGGTGTCGCAAGCACGCTTTGAAGCTCGCTCACCGTAAGCGCCATCATTGATGCTTCATCAATTTCCGGAAGTCCCACATTGACGTCCAAGATATCCGCTCCGGAATCTGCCTGTTTAACACCTTCTTCGAGGATATATTCTATATTTTTGTCTCTGAGTGCCTGCTTAAACTTTGATTTGCCCGTCGGATTTATTCTTTCTCCGATGATGACGGGCTTGTTTCCAAGCTCCACTGCACGGGAATAAGAGGAAACAAAGGTTTTTTCTTTTTCCGTGACAGGCTTCGGAATGTAGCCCTTTAAGCTTTCGGTAAGTGCCTTTATGTGTGCGGGCGTCGTGCCGCAGCATCCGCCTGCAAACTGTGCCCCTGACTTTACGATTTCCGTGACTTCTATGGCAAATTCGTCAGGCGAAATATCGTAAACGGTCTTTCCGTCCTCCGTATGAGGAAGCCCCGCATTCGGAGTAATGATAAGCGGAGTGGATGAAAGTTTTACGAGTCTTTCAAATATCGGCCTCATCTGCTTAGGCCCCAGTCCGCAGTTTATGCCGAGAGCATCCACCCTCAAGCCTTCCAAAAGAGAAACAACGGCTTCCGGCGTTGCGCCGGTTAAGAGCTTAGCCGACTCGTCAAATACGACGGTTGCCATTACGGGGAGGTCTGAGTTTTCCTTTGCCGCAAGTACTGCCGCCTTTAACTCGTAGGTATCGCTCATCGTCTCGATAAGGATTAAATCTGCGCCTGCTTTAGCTCCGATACGCACGACCTCGGCATAAACCGATACCGCTTCCTCAAAATCAAGCGTTCCCATCGGCTTTAAAAGCTTGCCTGTCGGTCCCAAGTCCAAGGCTACATACGCCTTTTTTCCGCTTTCTCTGATCGCGGTCTTTGCATTTTCAACGGCAGCCTCAACTATTTCGGTAAGATTGTCATATTTAAATCTGTTAGCCCCGAAGGTATTCGTAAGAATAATGTCCGCTCCGGCTTCAAGATATTCCCTGT
>CAZCPW010000136.1:0-4349 GCA_964499925.1 uncultured Lachnospiraceae bacterium | reverse complement strand
CCTGATTGTTGTAGTAAGTGAATACAAAGCTTGCCTTTACACCCTTAATATTCAACAGTTCATTTGCCGCCTGTGCGCCCACCACGGTAGGGCTTGAGCAGCTCTCCGCCTCGCAAACGGAAATCGCATAGGCATCCATATAAATCTCTGCCTGACTGACTGCGTCCGCCCTGGCCTTATAGTCATTGGCATCCTCTCTGAAGAGTTTGCGCACCCGAGTAACATCCGCACCGTTTCTCCTGAGGAATGCAGCTGCCTCAAAGGTCCTGACACCGGCCTTCTGAGCAAAGTTGTCCGTATCTACCATTATTCCCGAATACATGCTGTCGGCCTCATCAGCCTTAATCTTAACGTTATCAGACGTATACTGAAGAATTTCGGATACCATTTCGCAAGTGGATGAAGCATAAGGTTCCACGTAAGAAAGGGTCGCATTTTCGACTATTTCCGCGCTCTGTCTGTGATGGTCGAGCACGACTATTGATTTGCTCTTCCCGATAAGCTCCGGGCATTCGGTGATACTCGGCTTATTAACGTCAACTATTACCAGAACGGCATTGTTGCCGATTTCCGAAAGAGCCTCCGAGGACGTAACTATCATGCCTTCATACTCCGGATTGTTGGTAAATAAATCAACCAACGGTTTCATGGAATTGGTGACATCATTAAGAACGATGTGTGCCTTCTTTTCAAGTGTAGCAGCCATCCTGTAAACGCCTATGGAAGCGCCGAAGCTGTCTACATCACCGAGCCTGTGTCCCATGATGAACACCTGGTCCTTATTGTTGATGATTTCCATAAGAGCATGAGCTTTAACACGAGCCTTAACTCGCGTATTTTTCTCAACCTGCTGGCTCTTTCCTCCGTAGTAAAGAAGCTGATCGGGTGTCTTCAAAACGGCCTGATCGCCGCCACGGCCCAAAGCCATATCGATTGCCGCCCTTGCAAACTCGTAGGTCTGCGCATATGTAAGTCCGTCAAGTCCTACACCTATACTAAGAGTGACAGCCATCTCGTTTCCGATATTAACCGTCTTAACATCTTCAAGGAGGTCAAACTTTAACTCCTTAAGCCGTTTAATACAGTTCTTCCGAAGGATTACCATGTACTTGTCTTTTTCAATCTTCTTGGTAATTCCGTCAAGCGAAGACATGTATTTGTTTATCTTTCGCTCTATCAAAGCGGTAAGAAGCGACCTTCTGACCTCTTCTACGCTCTCCAAAGCTTCTTCATAGTTGTCAATATAAATGAGTGCAACCGCCAGACTCTGATCGTCGATTTCATGGAGTGCAATCTTTAACGCCGTATTGTCGTATAAATAAAAAGCAATAAGAAAGCCGTCATAATCCTCCCCCGTCTCGACGAGATTGTTGGCATCCATCATTTCCTTAAGCGGAATTTTCTTTAACTTCACGAGGTAGTCGCCGGTATTGTACTTAATCTCGAATTCATTCTCACTGAAGTCGACTTCATTGCCGGGAAGCTTGTCTTTCGTAATTGACGGGAAGATGGAAGTAATGGACTTATTGTAATCCTGACCCTTACCCACAAGTTTCTCAAAGGACGAGTTTACCCAAACCAGCCTGCCTGTCTCATCCAAGACAGCGTAGGGAATATCGAGATTCTTAAGCAGCTGCTTTTGAACCTGCCCATAGGATGTTGCAAAATTGACAAGCTCATACACAATTCTGTGTGAGCTGTTGACAAAATAAATTACGTCAACAGCAATATAGATAAGCAAAAATCCCGTGACAATGATTCCTGCCCTTACATCAAGCGCATAAATATATATGTTTAAGATTGCGAGCAATATCCCGAGTAACAGGGAAGTCCACATAAAAGCCTTAATACGGCCTCTTACTTTAACTTTATGTTTCATAGGGTCCTTTCGCTAAGCTCATCTTTCTTTCAAAACTATATTCCTATTCAGTATAGCATATTTTGAGGAGATTTATATAAAGAAAAAGGCTATGAAATCATTTTAAGATTTCCTAGCCTTTTACACATTTGATTGTTTCATACCCGTATCGTTTGAGAAGTTTAACCGCGTCTTCATCGATACGTTCTCCCGGCATTACAATCGGTATAGCCGGCGGGCAGTGGAGGCTTGTCTCGGCACTGATCCGGCCAAGTGCTCTTGAAACCGGCATTTCTTCGGTTTCCGAGAAAACCGCTTCCCTTATCGTCATCACCTTACTGTAGCCTGTAAACTTAAATTCCGGCTCAGGCGCAGAGGTTTCAATTTCTTCACATGCCTTAAGGATTACCGACTCGAAATCCGCACTGCTTTCCGGTGATAACAGTAAGACCAGATAGTCCTTATCGGCAAATTCAAACTCGCCGCCGCAATTTCTCAGCCTTTCCGGTAAATTCGATCCCGAAATTTTAATCGTCAATCTGAGCGGATCCGATTTACAAACATTTATCCCCATCAAGGTAAGCTTTTCTTTAAGCTTATCCACACGATAAAGAAAAACATCCAATTTTTCTTTATACCCGTCCGAAATATACTTGTTGCAAAGATCAAGTGACTCCATGATGAGATAGGAGGGAGATGTCGACCCGAAGAGCTGCATAGCCTCCTTAGCTTTATTAACAACATTTTCAGGACAGTTTTTCCCAAAATGAAGATATGCGCTCCCGGTTAATGCCGGCAAAGTCTTGTGAGCGGAATCGCAGCACATATCCGCTCCCTGATCAAGCGGATGCTCAAATTCCGGAAATCTTTCATGATTTAAAAATCTAAAATAAGCCCCATGTGCATTGTCGACAAGAAGTAAAACTCCCGCCTCATGGCAGACCTTTGCAATCTCCTTGAGATCCTGCACGCCGCCGAGATAGTCAGGGCTTGTAAGATAGACAGCCGAAACATCGACACCGTATTCTGAAATTTTTTCTTTAACCTCGGAAGCTTTGACCGGATAAGAACAAATTCCGCCGTCAAAGCCTTCTGACGGATCAAGCCATTCGACATCAATTCCCGTTAGTGCGGCTCCCGCAATAAACGAAGAATGAACATTTCTTGCCGCAAGAACAAGCGGTTTCTTTGTCCTTGAAAGTCCGTAACAGTAAGCAAGATAAAGCATTGCCTTTATGCACTGGCTCGACCCTTCGGTTGAATAAACGGTCCTCTCGGAGCCAAATAATAAAGACGCATTTTCCTCGCTTGACTTAATAATCCCCGTCGGGGCGTAAAGGTTGTCACTTTCCGTTATTTCTGTAATATCAAGCCTTTCAACGCCTAAAGATCCCTTACCCTTATGCCCCGGCATATGAAAACGTTCTGTCCCGCTCCCGGCATATTCAGTTGCAAAATCATATATGGGCGTGTTCACTTACAGTCCTTCGCTCTCGGCAACGCGCATCATAATAGCGCACTCGATACGTTTCATAAACAGTTCGCACCCCGGCTTGTAGACTCCTCTTATAGAGCCCGATGCATGAAAGGCATTTGCGGCACATCCACCCGAACAGTAAAGCTTTGCCCAGCAATCCTTGCATTCCGGACGCGCATAGGCATTGCAGGATCTGAACTCATCTCTTAACGCTTCGTTGGTGACACCGTCATAGATATTTCCAAGTTTGTAAGACTCCTCGCCCACAAACTGGTGGCAGGGATATAAATCGCCCCACGGCGTAACCGCCATATATTCCGTTCCCGAGCCGCATCCCGAAATACGTTTGTAAATGCACGGGCCTTCCGTCAGGTCAAGCATATAGTGGTAAAAAGTTATCGGTTTTCCTTCTTTTTCACGACGAAGCATGTCCTTTGCCAGAATTTCATACTGTTCCTTAACTATCTCAATGTCTTCCGGTGTCAGCCCGGCAGGGTCCCCCGGAGCGCTTACAACCGGCTCCATCGAAAGCTCGGTAAAACCAAGGTCAGCCATATGGAAGACATCCTTGGTAAAATCGGGATTGGCATGAGTAAAGGTTCCGCGCATGTAATAATTCTTGCCCCCGCGCTTTTCCACAAGCTTTTGAAACTTCGGGACGATCTTGTCATAGCTTCCGTTTCCGGCATAATCCACGCGAAGACGGTCATGAATTTCTTTTCTTCCGTCGAGAGAAAGAACGACATTGCTCATCTCTTTATTTGCAAAATCAATTACATCGTCATCAATCAGCATACCGTTCGTGGTAAGTGTGAATCGGAAATTCTTGTGTTTTTCTTTTTCAATGCTTCTTGCATAAAGAACGAGCTGTTTAACAACATCCCAGTTCATCAAAGGCTCACCGCCGAAGAAATCCACTTCCAGATTTGTACGGGTACCGGAATTTTCGATCAGAAAATCAAGGGCACGTTTTCCCACTTCAAAGCTCATAAGTGCCCTGTCACCGTGGTACTT
>CAZCPW010000135.1:0-4367 GCA_964499925.1 uncultured Lachnospiraceae bacterium | reverse complement strand
GCTTAAAAATAAGGACAACCTGCTTCCTCTTGACAAATCAAAGCTTAAGTCAATTACCGTAATCGGACCGAATGCCAATAACAGACGTGCCCTGGTCGGCAATTACGAGGGAACGGCTTCAAGATACGTAACCATTCTCGAGGGCTTGCAGGATTATTTAAAGGACGATGTAAGAGTATTTACTTCGGAAGGCTGCCATCTTTACAAGGATAAGGTGGAAGGGCTTTCCGAGCCGAACGACAGAATGTCAGAGGCAGAGGAAATCTGCGCTTTGAGCGACGTTGTAGTATGCGTTGTCGGCCTCGATGCGGGTCTTGAAGGCGAAGAAGGGGATGCAAGCAACCAGTATGCTTCCGGAGATAAGCGGGACCTCAAACTTCCCGGACTTCAGAGTAAGCTCCTCGAAGCCGCAAAGGCTTCCGGAAAGCCTACGATTGTGGTAAATCTTTCGGGCTCTGCTCTTGACCTTTCCTATGCGGATGAACACCTCGATGCCGTTATTCAGGGTTGGTATCCCGGTGCCGAAGGCGGAAACGCACTTGCACAGCTTCTTTTCGGTGATGCAAATCCCGAAGGCAAGCTTCCTATTACCTTTTATCATACGATAGAGGATCTTCCGGAGTTTACGGACTATACAATGGAAGGACGTACCTACAGATATCTGAAGAAAGAGCCTTTGTATCCTTTCGGCTACGGACTTTCTTATACTTCTTATGATATTAAGGCTGAGGACGCAGAAGAGACTGACCTTTCAGACGACGGAATAGATGTTTCGATTAAGGTTAAGAATATCGGTAAGTTTGACGGAACCGCGACTCTGCAGGCTTATATCAAGGTGTGCCCCGATGAGGCATTTTCACATCTTCCGAATTTCTCACTTAAGGGAATAAAGAAAGTCAGCTTGAAAGCGGGAGAGGAAAAAGAAATTAAGATGCATCTTCCCAAAGAAGCTTTTGCCCTGTACGATACGGATGGTTTGCTTAAGCTTATGAAGGGCAAGGCGGAGATTTATATTTCCGATCAGGCACCTGACTCAAGGAGCAAGGCCCTTACCGGCAAGGATGTAAAGCCTGTAATGGTAAGTATAGCTTCGGACGAATTGCTTTAAGAGATTTAACCCGTTTGGGAGTCAATCCGGACTTAAGTAAAACATTTTTGAAATTTCCGCAAATTAAAAGAAAATGCCTCTTTCCAAAATCGGAAGGGGCATTTTTATTCCGAAATTGAGAATGTGTGTGGTAATCTGATGTCATTTTCGTGCTTGCACGTTACAATCCGATGGGTTACAATGAAAGAGCTTTCGTGGGGTACGAATATTTATGCAGATGTAGTTCATCGGTAGAATGCAAGCTTCCCAAGCTTGAGAGGCGGGTTCGATTCCCGTCATCTGCTTTCTGACATTTAGAGGACATTTTGCTTTCAGGGTAGGGGCGAAGGGAGCCGGATGTTTTATTTTTTCTTGATTTTTCAAATAGCGGTTGCGTTTCTTTCTCTGAATATAACGCTTCAAATTCTGCATCTTCAAGGATCTCTTGAAAATAAGTATCTCTTCGTGAGCGCATTGTGTGTAGACATTTATACTGTCGGCTACATTCAGGAAATGTTATGCCCGACGGTAGCTGCCGCAAGAGCTACATACGCCTTCGAATATATGGGACTTGCGTTCGCGGCACTTTCTTTTTCTTTCTTTATATTCCAATATTGTCATCTGAAAAAATGGCCGGCATGGATTACGACGATTCTGCTGCTCTTTGATACGTTTATATTTACAAACGTTTGCATGGGAGAGCATTCAAAACTCTACTACAAGGAATTTAATCTTGTGGATTCGGGTTTCTTCAGGCATGTGGAGGTGAAGGGAACCCCTCTTTATTATACCTTTGCAATGTACCAGATCTTTATGCTCATGTTTGCGGCCTTCCTGCTGCTCCTTGGGCGTACCAGGAAAAACAAAATCTCCGAAAAACGCAGATATACCCTTCTTTTTATAGAAACGCTTGTACCTATTATAGGCATCGTCGGAACCGTTTTTGTCGATACAAACGGATGGGATCCGAGCCCCACTATTCTGAGCCTCCTCATAGGGGCCTTCGCCCTTACCCTTAAAAAGGGTAAATTCGTAGATACGCTTGGACTTGCAAAGGACAATCTCTTTCAGAATATCGCAAACGGTGTGGTCATTTGCGACGAATCCGAGCTTTATGTCGATTCGAATTTCAGAGCCGAGGAAATTTTCCCGGAGTTAAGCACTCTCGATCCGGGCAATACTTTTCCTTTTATTACGAATGCGCTTGCCGCTGACGGCAAGGAATATTATTTTGACAGGGACGGTAAGTACTATAAAAGTTTTTGCACTCCCATGTATGAAAAAGGAAGTTTAATCGGCTACGTGATAAGTATCAGCGACATTACGCTGATACATGAGCAGATGGAGGAAATCAGCAACTTAAGAGAAGCCGCAGACGCCGCAAACAAGGCTAAGAGTTTGTTTCTCGCAAATATGAGTCATGAAATCAGGACTCCGTTAAATGCAATCATCGGTATGAGCGAACTCTCGGAAAAAGAAACTTCGGAGACCGTAAAGGACGAATATATCGGACAGATAAAGGCCGCAAGCAAGATTTTGCTCGGCATTGTCAATGAGGTGCTTGATTTTTCAAAGGCAGAGTCCGGAAAACTCGAGCTTACAAAGGTTAAATTCAATACGGCCGAATTTTTCAATTCCATCCTGAATGTAACTGTCATGAGAATCGGTGACAAACCGATAGATTTTATTGCGGATATCGACCCGAAGATTCCTTCAAAGCTTTTCGGAGACGATACCAGGATCAGGCAGATATTCCTAAACCTTCTTTCAAATGCCGACAAGTATACGAGAAGCGGTTCCATTGTGCTGAAGGTTGATTTTGACCGTACTGAAGAAGGCATCAGGCTTAAGGGGTCGGTCAAAGATACCGGATTTGGCATCAAAGAAGAAGATCAGAAGAAGCTTTTCTCCGCATTTACACAGGTGGATGCTCTTAAGAACAGACATATCGAGGGAAGCGGACTCGGGCTTGCCATATTTGCGCAGCTTGTAACGCTGATGGGCGGCGAATACGGAGTTAACAGCGAATATGGAAAGGGCAGTGAGTTTTTCTTTAGCATAAACGTTGACGTAGCGGATGGAAGTCCTATGTCGGAACGCGAAAGGGAAAGCTTTAAACTCAACAAGAATGCAACCTTCGCACTTTACGGAGAGGGTAAGAGCAAAGAAACCGAAATCGTATCTGCACCGAAGAATTATTCGGATAAGGCGGTTTTGGTAGTTGACGACAATAAGGTAAATGTAAAGGTACTGGTTGCCTTTTTAAAGCAGTTTGATATAATTGCCGATTCTGCACTTTCGGGAGAGGAAGCAATAGAGAAGGTAAAGGCTAAACGCTATGACCTGGTGTTTATGGATCATATGATGCCCGGAATGGACGGAATTGAGGCCACGAAGATAATCAGGGAACTTGAGGGTGATTACTTTAAGAAGATTCCGATTATTGCCTGTACCGCAAATGTCATAAAGGGCATGGAAGATATGTTTAGGGCAGCGGGAATGAACGGCTTTGTTCCGAAGCCCATTCAGATGGATGTGCTGGCAGGGGTACTGAGTGAAAATCTGTAAGTGTTTGAACAACTGCTAAGGCTGAGAGTTCTCCTGCAAGCGAGCTTGCAGGAGATTTTTTTGAACTTTTGAACGAGTATCGCAAGATTTGCATATCTTTTGTAAAAATCGTGTAAAAAGTGCTTTTGTTTTTCGATGCAAACGTGATACTCTTTTTACTGTATAGGAAATTGCTCCGCGTGGGAGAGCCAAGGCCCTCTCAGTCACCTGCGGTGACAGCTCTCCCAGAGGGAGAGCCAAGAGGTTGCACCTAATACTTGCCTCTCCCTTTGGGAGAGGTGGCCGAGCGAAGCGAGGACGGAGAGGGCGAGGACGGCGCGAGAGTTCCGCAAACGGAACGCTTCTTTACAGAATCAGAGGTATCATGTTATGACTTATGGTGAAATTATGATGAACCAATTGACCTTGGCTCAATATGCGGAACTTTTTTTACGAATTATCGTTTCCTGCTTGTGCGGAGGTATAGTCGGCTTCGAGCGTACGAGACGCTTTAAAGAAGCCGGAATCAGGACTCATATAATCGTTTGTGCGGCATCGGCCATGCTTATGATCGTTTCAAAGTACGGTTTCCTTGATGTGGAATATCTTGCGGGTTCCCACAACTCGGATCCTGCGCGTCTTGCGGCTCAGATTATAAGCGGTATTTCTTTCTTGGGAGCCGGTGTTATTTTTCATAACGGCAGTACCACAAAAGGTCTTACAACGGCTGCGG
>CAZCPW010000134.1:0-4396 GCA_964499925.1 uncultured Lachnospiraceae bacterium | reverse complement strand
GAGGCACACAAAAAAATAGCCGGAAAGATTCCTTATCCTCTTCATGTGGGAATCACAGAGTCCGGCACGAACTTTTCGGGAAATATCAAGTCCGGCATCGGCTTAGGACTCATTCTTTCCGAAGGAATAGGCGATACGATAAGGGTTTCCCTGACAGGGGACGTTGTGGATGAAATTAAGAGTGCGCGGATAATCCTTCGTACACTTAAGCTCAGAAACGAGGGAATCGAGGTCATTTCCTGTCCTACCTGCGGTCGTACCAGAATAGATATAATCGGCCTTGCAAACAAGGTTGAAAAGCTGTGCGAAAAGTATCCTTTGAACATAAAGGTTGCCGTTATGGGGTGCGTTGTAAACGGACCCGGTGAGGCGAGGGAAGCGGATCTTGCCGTTTGCGGTGGCAACGGAGAAGGCCTTCTTATGAAGAAGGGCGAAATAGTTCGCAAATTTAAAGAGGATGAGCTTTTAAAAGCCCTGTCCGATGAACTTGATAATTGGGGAAGGTAATTTTTAATGGAAAGTAAGGCGTTTTTTGAAGCATTTAAGACGGTTGAGTTTAAAAAGAACTTGGCGGACGTCTTTGAAGATGTGGTTGTCTTAAGGCTTGTAATGAATAAGCGTCTTAATATATTCAAGGTTTACATTCAGAGTACCCATATTATTTCAAAAGCCGATATTTACGAAGCCGAAGAGGAGTTAAAGAAGCAGGTATTCGATGACGACTCCGTGACGGTTTCAATCATAGAAAGTTTTCTTCTTCCCGATACATATACTCTTAAGGCACTTGTTGACGAATATTCGGAGAGCTTCATAACGGAGCTTTCCGCAAACGACAAGGTGCTTGAGAGCATCTTCAAAAAGCTTAAAATGGACGAAACAGAAGGCGACAGGATAAAGATAGTACTGCCGGACAACCTTCTTTGTAAGACTAAAGAATCCCAGATACTTGATTATTTGAAAAAGGCTATATGCGAGCGGTTTAACGTATCCGCTCTTTTTAGCGTGGAATACAGACATTCCGACACAAAGGAAACCGTAAGCATAGAAGAATGGGATGAATACAGGATATCGCAGCTTGTAAACGAAAGGGTTAAACGTACCGAAAACGTTAAGACCGAGGCAAAAGAAGAAACAAAGTCTTCAAAACAGGCCGGCGAATCCGCACCCAAAAAGGGAGAGACAAAAAAGAGCTCAAATGTCGGCTACTCAAAGGACAAAAAGTCGGGAGAGTACAGAAAGCCCAGGGAAGGCTACAAGAAGAGTGACAATCCCGATGTTATTTACGGCTTCGATATAGAAGAGGGTATAGACTATACTCCCATTGAAGCCCTGGTGGATGACTTTAAGACGGTACTTATAAGAGGAAAAATCATCGCAAACGAGCAAAGGGATATCAGGAACGACAGAAGCATCATTTCTTTCAACGTGACGGACTTTACGGATACGGTGAAAGTCAAGATCTTCGTGCTGACCGCCGAGAGCGGAGACTATCTTAAGAAGCTTAAGGTCGGCAATTTCGTGCGTGTCTTCGGAATGCCGCAGCTTGATGCCTTCGATCATGAACTGTCAATCACTTCACCCAAGTCTGTGATGATAGGAACCGATTTTACGACGAAACGGTCGGATGTTGCCCTTCAAAAGAGGGTGGAGCTTCACTGCCATAATAAGATGAGCGATATGGATGCCGTTACCGAGGTAAAGGATCTTGTGAAGCGTGCTTACTCTTGGGGCCACAAGGCAATTGCGGTAACCGACCACGGCGTTGTGCAGGCCTTTCCCGATGCCAATCACACCTGGGAAGCCTTGTATGACGATGCTAAAAAGAAATGCAAGGAAAAGGGAGAGCCGGTCCCCGACAGACAGGATTTCTTTAAGATTATTTACGGCGTAGAAGGGTATCTCGTCGATGATTTGATGAATTCGGTATTTGACTCGCACGGGGAGAGTATCGATTCAGACTATGTTGTTTTTGATATAGAAACAACGGGATTTTCTCCCGTTAAAAATAAAATCATTGAAATAGGTGCGGTAAAGGTAGTAAACGGAGAAGTTACCGATACCTTTTCGGAGTTTGTAAACCCCGGAGTTCCGATTCCGTATAGGATTACAAAGCTTACTTCCATCACGGATGCCGATGTAAGCAATGCCGAACCGATAGAAACCGTTCTTCCGCGTTTTATGGAATTCTGCAAGGGTTCGGTCCTTGTTGCTCACAATGCGGGGTTTGATACTTCATTTATAAAGGAAAACTGCAGGAGACAGGGACTTGACTATGAGTTTGCCTGCGTGGATACGCTCGGGCTTTCAAGACATTTCCTTAAAAACCTTCATAAATTTACCCTTGATTCAATCAGCAAGGAACTTGCGGTAAGCCTTGAACACCACCATAGGGCCGTCGACGATGCAACCGCCACAGGCTACTGCTTTGTAAAGCTTTTAAAGATGTGCGTCGATGCAGGTTTTTCAAACCTTGATGATATAAACGAAGGAACGAGAATTTCGGAAGACACGATAAAGAAACTTCCGACCTTCCACGTAATCATTTTGGCAAAGAACAATATCGGACGCATCAATCTATATAGGCTTGTCTCCATGTCCCACCTTAAGTATTTTTCAAAGAGACCCCGTATTCCGAAGAGCGAGCTTATGAAGTACCGCGAAGGGCTCATAGTCGGGAGCGCCTGCGAGGCCGGTGAGCTTTACAGGGCTTTGGTAGACGAAAGGAGCGAGGAACAGATTGCGAGGATAGTCAATTTTTACGATTATCTTGAGATTCAGCCGCGCGGAAATAACGGCTACATGATAGCCGATGAAAAACACGAAAACATAAATTCATGGGACGACATCCTTGAAATAAACAAAGAAATCGTAAGGCTCGGAAAGGTTTACAACAAGCCTGTCTTGGCAACCTGCGACGTCCATTTCATAGACCCGGAGGATGAAATTTACAGGCGAATCATCATGAAGGGGCAGGGCTTTGACGATGCGGACAATCAGCCGCCTCTTTACCTTCATACCACGGATGAGATGCTGGATGAATTCGGGTATTTGGGACGCGAAAAGGCAATAGAGGTAGTCGTCACCAATACGAATATGATAGCGGACATGTGCGAGTCGATTTCACCCGTGAGACCCGACAAATGTCCTCCCGTCATACTTAATTCGGATGAGATTCTTACAACCATATGCTATGACAAGGCTCACGAAATGTATGGGCCGGACTTGCCGCAGATAGTTGAGGAACGACTTGAAAGAGAGCTTAATTCAATTATAAAGAACGGGTTTGCCGTTATGTACATCATTGCCCAGAAGCTTGTATGGAAGTCTGTCGAAGACGGATATCTGGTAGGCTCAAGAGGCTCGGTAGGCTCAAGCTTCGTGGCAACCATGGCGGGAATCACCGAAGTTAATCCGCTTGTGCCGCACTATTACTGCAGCAAGTGCCACTTCTATGACTTTGATTCGGAAGAGGTAAAGAAATTCAGGGGAATGGCCGGTGTCGATATGCCGGACAGAAATTGTCCCAATTGCGGGGAGAAGCTTAATAAAGACGGATTTGACATACCCTTTGAAACCTTCCTCGGCTTTAAGGGAGACAAAGAACCCGATATAGACCTTAATTTCTCAGGAGAATATCAGTCAAAGGCCCACAAATATACCGAGGTAATATTCGGAGCGGGTCAGACCTTCAGAGCGGGTACCATTTCGGCACTTGCCGACAAGACAGCCTTCGGTTTCGTAAAGAAGTATTACGAGGAAAAAGGCATCAGAAAAAGAAACTGCGAGATAGACAGAATAGTTGCGGGATGCGTGGGTGTCAGGCGCTCAACGGGTCAGCACCCGGGCGGTATAGTAGTGCTTCCCGTGGGAGAGGATATCAACTCCTTTACACCGGTTCAGCACCCGGCAAACGACACGGAGACGGATACCGTTACCACTCATTTTGATTATCACTCAATCGACCACAACCTCTTAAAGCTCGATATTCTCGGGCACGATGATCCTACCATGATCAGAATGCTTCAGGACCTTACCGGAATCGATCCTCTGACCATTCCGCTTGACGATAAAAAGGTAATGTCCTTATTTGAAAATACCGAGGCTTTGGGAGTGGAGCCAAAGGATATAGGCGGATGTGAGCTGGGGTGTTTGGGAGTACCCGAATTCGGAACGGACTTCTCAATGGGGATGGTTCAGGAAGCAAAGCCCAAGTACTTTTCGGATCTTATCCGTATAGCAGGTCTTTCACACGGAACGGACGTATGGCTGGGAAATGCGCAGGATCTGATACGTGAAGGAACGGCGACGATTTCGACCGCCATCTGTACCAGAGACGATATCATGACCTACCTGATAGGAAAGGGCGTTGAGCCGGAAAAATCCTTTAAGATCATGG
>CAZCPW010000133.1:0-4405 GCA_964499925.1 uncultured Lachnospiraceae bacterium | reverse complement strand
TAGATGATGCAGTACTTGAAGAGAAAGTAATCAAGATGATTGAAATGTAAGGCGCTTGCCGGAAGTTATTAAGTTGACTTATTTGCAAACGGCAATCGGGATGAGAGAGACGAAAATGTCTGCAGACTGAGACATTTGGACGACTATGGTAATCGGAAATAAGGATTTTGACACAAAGAACCATACCTATGTAATGGGAATATTGAATGTGACGCCTGATTCTTTTTCGGACGGCGGCTTGCATGCTGCAAAAGATGCAGCTTTAAAGAGAGCTGCCGAAATGGTTAAAGAAGGCGTTCATATCATAGATATCGGCGGAGAGTCCACGCGTCCCGGGGCTGAATTCGTGCCCGAGGAGCTCGAACTTGAAAGAGTCATTCCGGTAATCGAAAGGATTAAGTCGGAATTTGACATTCCGGTTTCTCTTGATACCTACAAGCCCACGGTTGCAAGTGAAGGCATCAAGGCAGGCGCAGACCTTATAAACGATATCTGGGGACTTTTATACGACCCCTTAATGGGAAAGGTAATAAGCGAAAGTAAGGTTTCATGCGTACTCATGCATAATCGCAAAAGTCACGATTATGTTTCTTTCGGCCTCGACTTCGTAAATGACTGTGCCGAAATCATGGAGAGAGCTTTTAAAGCGGGAATTTCCGAAGACAGGATTATCCTCGATCCGGGAATCGGATTTGCCAAGACGTACGAAGAAAATCTCTGGGTATTAAACAATATGGATTTGCTTAACAATCTCGGAGCACCGTGGCTGCTTGGATGCAGCCGTAAATCCGTGATTGGGAACACGCTTAACCTTCCGACAGACGAGCGCCTTGAGGGAACGCTTGCCACGACGGCACTTGCCGTTATGAAGGGGGCTTCCTTTGTAAGAGCCCATGACATAAAGGAAAATAAACGCGTGATAGATATGCTTGAAGCGGTTAAGAATGAGGGAAAGGCATAGATGAATTGTTCAAGGGATAAGATTTTCATAAAGGGTCTTAAAGTCTATGCGTATCACGGATGCTTTGAAGATGAGAGAAGAAACGGGCAGGAGTTTAGCCTTGACTTAACCCTTAGCCTTGATATGAGTAAGGCCGCCGCAACGGATGATCTTGACCTGACCGTAAATTACGGAGAGGTATCGGTTGAAGCTTTAAGGGTATTTAATGAAAATGCCTACAACCTCATTGAGACAGCTGCGGAAGAGGTAGCGGAATTTTTACTTTGCAAATATCCTTTGACAGAAGAAGTTGAGATTACTGTTCATAAACCCCACGCACCTATTCCCTGTGAGTTTGAAGATGTTTCGGTTACGATTGTGAGAAAACGCCATAAGGCCTATATAGCGGTAGGCTCCAATATCGGAGATGCTTTTGAAACTATCGATAAGGCAAAAGAAATGTTTTGCAAGCTGAAAGGCAACAGGATTTTAAAGGAAGCTACGCTTATTACCACAAAACCCTACGGACCGGTTGAGCAGGATGACTTTACAAACGGACTCTGGCTTACGGAAACGCTTCTTTCTCCTTTGGCACTTCTTAAAAAGTTAAATGAAATAGAAAGCCGCCTTGGCAGAAAGCGTGAGATTCACTGGGGACCGCGCACGATAGATTTGGACATTATTTACTACGATGACCTTGTGATGGATACCGAAAGACTTACAATTCCGCACGTTGACATGGCAAATCGTGATTTTGTGCTAAAGCCTTTACTTGAAGTTGACCCATATGTGAGGCATCCGTTAAATGAGTTAAGAGCCGAAGAAATGTTAAAAAGACTTTCGGAGAGGTAATCAAGCCTTTCCGGAAGCCTTTTTGTTTGCCTAGAGCGTATGCCGCTTATGCGCGGACATTTTTGCAACGAAGTGCATCTTAAAAAGCAAGGTAATGTTTGAAAGCTACCTCTACTTTACAAGAGTTATCGCCGCACGGGCATTGTCGAAGGTCAGTACATTCGGAGTGCCGTAGGTGCTTGTACAGTAAGTATTGTAATCGTCGCTGAATTCTTTAAAGTAGGTATACTGAGAGGTCACGTTGATACTGTTAAACACGCCTTCTTTGATAACCTCTCTGTTGGTGCCGTCCGCATTTATGCGTATAAGTGCAGGATCGGTTTCGGATGACTTCTGATAGAAAATGATGCCGTTATAATAGTTAAACGAATCAAGCCTGTCTTCAGAAAGAACCTGAACGGAACCGTCGGAAATCGAATACCTGCAAAGCTTGTAATTGTCCGAAACATCCATGTAGTAAACATAATTTCCGTCACAGGCGGGATACCATAAATCGCCTGCCCAAATATCGGTTACCTCATTTGTAGCTATATCGTAAGTATAAAGATGATGATCGTCATACATGCCGTTATAGTAAATCTTTCCGTTACAGTAGGAGACGGGATTTACCATAAAGTCAAGCAGGAGCTCAGCCTTCTGCTTTTTTACGTTTATTTTCGAAAAGGTGGCATTGGTCTTTACGGAGTAGCTCACATAGTAAAGATCGTTTCCAACGAGAATCATTTCCTGAGAAGCGTCCTTTGTAATCGAATCAAGGTCGGAGCCGTTCTTTTTAATCATGTAGATGCCGTCCTTGGCAACAACCGTTCCGAGACCCGAGGCCTCGCCTATAGATTCGCCGTGGAAGAACAGATAATCCCCACCCGCATTTATGTACTTTGCCTTGATGTTGTAAAGTTTCTTTATCTCGGTCTGGTCGGGGTTCATTACGTAAAGGGAGCCTTCATCGTAGGAATTCGCAAAATAAACCTTCCCGTCCGATTCACAGAAGAGACCGTAGTTGTTGAGATTCCCGGCAGTCGAACCGACCGCACCTTCGGGAACGATCGTTTTTAACGAGCTGTAGACTACGTAGCCGACAATTGCGGCAAGTAAAACTGCGACCAAAGATATGGTGAAAAGGGTTCTTTTTTTCTTTGTCATACGGACTCCTTTCTTTATCCTTATTATAAAACCGCGAACCCTTGCTATCAAGAAACAAAAAGGGTAAAATCCTAATCGAGTATGAAAAGAGGCGACTTATGAGAACTGACGAGTTATTGGTTTATAAAGACTTTAAGGGACATGAAATCATATCGGATATGGTGTATCTGATGGAGGATTCCGATATATCCGATGATAAAGAAAAAGAAGCAAACAGGGCGTATTTTTACGACTGCATGCACGGACTTTTGGACTTCGCGGGTTCCTACGGATTTTCGGGAAATCTTTGGCAGCTTTACCTGACGCATTTTCTGGTAAATTACGAAAACAGCTATTCACTTGCCTGCGAGATTACGGGAGAGACAGAAGGCAGCATAAATGATTTCGTGCTTTCGGATATAGAGATTATAAAGGAACTTTTTGATTACGATTTTTCAAGGCTTACGTCTGAACTTTCCGTTAAAAATTTCGGACTGATAGAGCATTACGAGGGTTCAAAGAGAGAAAGCAAGGTTTACAATACGAGGATTGTTAAGCGTATAGAAGAACTTTCGGAAGAATTTACGAAGGCGGAAACGCCTATTGATATGAAGCGGATGCTTACGGAATTTTACAGGGAGTACGGAGTCGGGAAATTCGGTCTTCACAAGGCTTTCAGGGTAAGAACGCTTGAAGAGAAGGCGGAAATCATCCCCATCACGAATATTGCGCACGTAAAGCTTGAAGATCTCGTAGGTTACGAAAATGCAAAGCAGAAGCTTACTGACAATACCGAGGCCTTTGTAAAAGGGAAGCCCGCAAACAATTGCCTGCTGTTCGGAGACGCGGGTACCGGCAAGAGTTCAAGCATAAAGGCAATCGCAAACCGTTACTATGAGGACGGACTCAGAATCATCGAGATTTATAAGCACCAGTTTGCCGGCCTAAACGATGTGATTGCACAGATAAAGAACAGAAATTACAAGTTTATTCTTTATATGGACGACCTGAGCTTTGAAGATTTTGAAATTGAGTACAAGTATCTGAAAGCCGTGATTGAGGGCGGTCTTGAGAAGAAGCCGAAGAACGTGCTCATCTATGCCACCTCCAACCGCAGACATCTCATCAACGAGAAGTTTTCCGAGCGCGGAAATGCGGACGATGAGGTTCATTTCAGGGATACGATGCAGGAAAAGCTTTCTTTGTACAACCGTTTCGGTGTAACGATTTACTTCGAAGCGCCCTCGAAGAAGCAGTTTGATGAAATCGTCATTAAACTTGCAGAAAGAAACAATATAGACATGCCGGATGATAAGCTTTTGCTCGAGGCAAACAAATGGGTGTTAAGTCACGGAGGCTACTCGGGACGCACGGCTCAGCAGTTTATATTGTATCTGCTTGGAAAAGAATGACGGAATCGCGTTTACGGAGGAAAGATATGTTTGACGATAAGGTTTTAAAATGTTTTCTTGATAATCAGCTAAAGCTTTT
>CAZCPW010000132.1:0-4416 GCA_964499925.1 uncultured Lachnospiraceae bacterium | reverse complement strand
CAAGACTTATTGAAAATATCATCAATTCCCTTATCGAGGATTCCGGAAAGGCCGTTGCTACCATGGAAGAAGTTAAGGACATCATGAAGGTTCAGTTCGAAAAGGTTAACGCAACCGTTGAGATGTTCAAGGAAGTACAGGACGGAATCGATACCTCGATTAACGGCATTGGAAACATCGCCGACAAGACAAAGAAACTTGATGAGGCAAGAATTACCGTCGTAGATGTAGTTCAGAACCTGACGGCAATTGCAGAAGAGAATGCGGCAAGCACGCAGGAGACAAGCGCTAGCGTTACCGAGGTTTCGAACATTGTTTATAACCTTTCGGAGAACGCAAAGAAACTTGATAACGTTGCTTCCGAACTTCAGGAAAAGGTTAAGCTCTTCACAGTTTAAATTCAGCTGAAATTATCCCTCGGTTCGTATCGAACCGGGGGATTTTGTTGTATACTGATGATACAAGGGGACAAAAGTCGAAATTTCTCTTTAAGCTTGCTTGAAAAAGCGCGAAGCACGGAGCAATCCGTATCATCATTCAATATTTAAGAGGTACCTATGGACGACAATAACGATTTAACGGTCGGCGGATATACTTTTTTAAACATAAAAGACGCCGATATGGCAAGAAATGAAATAAAGAAGATCAATTACATCGAAAGCCATACCGATATGGCCAATCTTTCTTATGCAAGGAAAGTCTATGAGAAAGCTATAGAGGATAGGTATTTTAAGACTCCGATAGGCATCGAGTACCTCAGAAACATTCAGAAGGAACTGATGGAAGACGATATTGACGCAAATTCAATAAGTCCGATCCCGCTGTACGGAGTGTATGCAAGTGCGGATTTGAGCGAGGATCACCTTGCAAAGCGAAAGGTCGAAGCACCGAAGGAAAAAGAAAACTCCCTCAAGATTAAGTATCGTAATGCCGTTTTAATCGCAATTATTTTTGCCGTTCTTTCTTTTGCCCTTGTTGTGATAACGTTAAACGGAACGACACCGAATGCGCTTAATTACAAAAAGGCGATTCTTAACGAGTATTCGGCGTGGGAGGAAGAACTGACCGAGAGGGAAGCGGCGGTCCGCGCAAAAGAAAGGGAATTGAACATAGATAATTAACTTAAAATTCACAGATTCGACAAATTCGTACCTTATGATGAGTGAAAATATGAGGAGGAATGTATGGACAGACTCAAAGTACTTGTTGTAGATGATGAAGACAGGATGAGAAAGCTTGTAAGGGACTTTCTTGTCAGAAAAGATTTTGCGGTTTTGGAAGCAAAGGACGGAGAGGAAGCTTTGGATGTTTTTTATGACAACCAGGACATTGCCCTGATTCTTCTGGACGTCATGATGCCGAAGGTTGACGGTTGGCAGGTTTGCAGGGAAATCAGGTCGCAGAGCAAGGTGCCGATTATAATGCTTACGGCAAAGAGTGAGGAACATGACGAGCTGTTGGGCTTCGAACTCGGAGTCGACGAATATATTTCAAAACCCTTCAGCCCCAAGATACTGACCGCAAGGGTTGAAGCAATTTTAAGGCGTACCAACCCGGAACTTTCGGAAAGTATTCTTGAATGCGGAGATGTCAGACTTGACAGAAATGCGCATGTGGTAAAGGTTGCAGGTGAAGAAATTGAACTAAGCCTTAAAGAGTTTGAACTGCTTGAGTATTTCATGCAGAACAAGGGCATTGCACTTTCGCGTGAGAAGATTTTGAATAACGTATGGAACTACGATTATTACGGAGATCCGAGAACGGTAGACACTCACGTAAAGAAGCTTAGGAGTAAGCTTGGCGAGAACAGAGGCCTTATAAAAACTATTCAGGGAATGGGATATAAATTTGAGTAAAGCTAATCATGCAAAAAAAACCGCTTTGAACGGTCATACATCCATAAGACGTCAGCTTACGATTATATCCGTGGCAATCATGGCTGTTACGATAGCTGCGTGCATTCTGGTAAATACTTTCTTTTTGGAAAAGTATTATGTCCACAATAAGGAAAAAGAAATTTTAAATGTTTATTCCCTTCTTAGCGAGGAGTCTTCGGCGGGAAATATTTCGTCGGAAGAATTTGACCTGACACTGCAGAGGACGAGCAGTACGCACAATGTAAGCGTTGTAATCATCAGTTCCGTTTTGGAGCCCATTAAGGTTTATGGAAATGAACCGCAGGATCAGCTCCTGACCGAGCTTCAGCTCAATCTGATGTCAACTATTCAGGCGGAACGTATTTTTGAAAAGACGGACGACTATATACTTATTCAGAGAAAAGACAACCGTATGCAGACTGACTTCCTGGAAATGTGGGGGAGTCTGCCGGACGGCTCGTTCTTTTTACTTAGAACCGCACTTGAAAGTATTGCTTTAAGTGCCTCGATTGCTACGAGATTCCTGCTTTACATAGGCCTTGGTGCAATTGTGATAAGCGGAATTGTTATTTATATACTGTCAAGGCGCTTCTCAAAGCCGATTCTCGAACTTGCGGAAATATCCGAGAAGATGTCGGAGATGGATTTTAACGCAAAGTACGAAGGCAAAGAAAAGAACGAAATCGGCGTTTTGGGAAATTCGATCAACAAAATGTCGTCAAATCTCGAGATGGCGATTTCGGAGCTTAAAGAGGCCAATGAACAGCTCAAAAAGGATAATGAGCTGAAAACGCAGATAGATGAGATGCGAAAAGAGTTTATTTCCAACGTTTCGCATGAGTTAAAGACGCCGATTGCCCTGATTCAGGGATATGCGGAAGGCTTAAAAGAGGGTGTTAACGATGCAGAGGACAGGGACTATTATTGCGACGTAATCATGGATGAGTCTGCGAAGATGAACATCATGGTTAAGAAGCTTTTGACCTTAAACCAGCTTGAGAGCGGCGCAGACATACTGCAAAAAGAAGAATTTGATCTGTCGGCTCTCATTAAGAATTACGTGCAGTCGTCGGAAATCCTGACAAGCGCAAAAGAGGTTAAGGTGAATTTGAAAGTCGATGACGAGTGCATGGTAGTTGCCGATGAATTCAAGATTGAAGAGGTGCTTATGAACTTCTTCAGTAATGCCCTGAATCATTGTGAAGGCGAAAAGGAAATTGACGTTACCCTCAGTAAGGGGGATAATGAGGTTACGGTAACTGTATTCAATACGGGTAAACAAATCCCTGCGGAATCGATAGACCGAATTTGGGAGAAATTTTATAAGGTTGACAAGGCACGTACCAGAGCATACGGCGGAAGCGGTGTGGGACTCTCAATCGTTAAGGCGATAATGGAGGCTCATGGCGGAAGGTACGGAGTGGAAAATAAGGAAAACGGCGTAAGCTTTTTCTTCACTCTGCCTTTGTAAACTCAACGAGGGTTTAAATGAAAAAGAAAACAGTATGTTTTAGTGCTTTGATTTGCATACCGTTACTGCTTTCCGGGTGTGTTGGCACAAGCAACATCAATTCGGAGGAAGAGGTACTTGTTTCGCAGTATGCAACAGCTTTGCTCTTAAAGTATGATTCCGAGAATCATTCAAGGCTTACCGATGTTACGGAAACGGTTTCTTTGTACGAGGAGGCAGAAATCCGGTACGAAGAGCAAAAGAAAGCATATGAAGAGGCTGAAAATGCGGAGACGTTGCCGGAAGAGACTGAAGAAGCTGTCCCTTCGGATACGGAAGAAAGTATCGAGCCTGAAGACACGACCGCGGAAATCCCGGAGGAAGTCACAGAAGAGTACAGTGACGGTTCACTTGCCGAATTTTTAAACCTTTCAGAAATCAATCTTGAATATGCCGGATGCGACCTAATGCAAAGATATCCGGAGGATGAATCTGATTTAAGCAAATCCATAAGTGCGGATTCGGGGAAATCGCTTTTGGTACTGTATTTTAATGCCGAAAATATTTCCGATACGGATGTGACGATGGATGTGCTTTCCGAAATGCCTTCATTTAAGATTTCGATTAACGGAGGAAGTGACATTAACGTTGAAAAGACCATAAGCCTGGATGACGATCTTTCCACATATTACGGAAAGATTTCCGCAGGCAGTAAGACACGTCTGGTACTGGTAACGGATGTTGATGCCGATACTTCGGCAGACACCCTGGACCTTAAGGTTACGTTTAACGGTGACAGTTTTAACATGAACCTTAAATAAAGGCAATTGTAAACAATATTTCAACTAATCCATACAATTTAAAGAATTATTAGAATTCAAGTGGCTTGTCTTCGCCTGAAAATGGCGAAAACAAGCCATTTTTTGCGATTGAAAAAATTTTTCAAAAAAATAAAAAATTCTTGTTGACAACATTAGAACTCGGTGATATAGTAGTCAATGTTCCGAGTTACGAGACAACTTCTTAAGACTTGAAACAAAGAACCTTGACAATCAAACAACAATGCAACCCTGAAAATCTTTGAGAGAA